>NZ_JBHSRF010000036.1:0-83081 GCF_042658925.1 Sphaerisporangium aureirubrum | reverse complement strand
CCCCTCGACATCCGTCCCCGTATCAACCACCCCCCGAAGTTTGCTAACCTAGTCCAGCCGACGAGAACAACCCCTCGTCCAAGGCACCCCAGTCCGGGTGGCGGAATAGGCAGACGCGCTAGCTTGAGGTGCTAGTGCCCTTTACGGGGCATGGGGGTTCAAGTCCCCCCTCGGACACACTTTGGTACATGATCGCCCGGGCTCTGTCCGGGCGATAACCGTTTTCTGGGCGGGTTCGTAGGTCAGCCTCAGGCCCAGCTGTTCGTATACCCCTGCCTTGTCTGTGGGATCGGCGCTGTGGAGCAGTCTTCTCAGGTTGCCGAGCGTTGTGACCATGGTGGTGATCTCCTCCTCTGTGAGCCGTCTGGGCATGCCCCTGGTCGCCGATGAGCCCGGCACGCATCAAATGGTCATCGTCGGCGATCAGCACTCGTGGCATGGATGGTGACCTCCGTAGGGAATTCGGGCGTGGACTCGGAACATGTCGCCGACGCGGGCGGTCTCGAAATTGCCACCCACCAGGGTCGCCCGCTCATGCATCCCGATCAGTCCGTGCCCCCCTCCCGATCTGAGCGTGCCGTCCGCGAGCACAGTATTCGTGACGGTGAGTTGAAGCGCGGTGTCGTCGAAGGCGAGCCTGACCCGGGCACTGCCGGTTCCGTGGCGGGCCGCGTTGCGCAGCGATTCCTGCAGAATCCGATAGACGGCCTGGTCGGCGGCGCCGGCCAGCGACCGTCGCGGGCCAGTGACGTCGAGCCGGATCTCCAGCCCCGCCGCACCGTGGTGCGCGACCAGCGTGTCGAGCGAGGCGAGCCCGAGCGGCGCCTCCACGGTCTCGTCCGCCGGACCGCCATCGCGCAGGTTGCCGATGATCTGGTCGATCTCCTGGACGGTGCGCCGGGCCAGTTCCTCGATGTCCCGCAGGGCCACAAAAGAGCGATCGAGGTCGTGCCGCAGTCGCGCGGCGCTGGCCCGGACGGCGATCAAACTGATCGCGTGACCGGCGGAGTCGTGCAGGTCACGAGCTATGCGGCCGCGTTCCTCCGCGACTGCCAGCCACGCTCGGCTTCCCGTTCGGCGTGCCGGGCCCGCATACGAAGATCGGCGAACTGCTCGCCACGCAGGCGGGTCCGCTCCCCCGCGAACCAGGCAAGCACCCAGGGCAGCCCGGTGTGCAGCAGCTCAAAGCCGGAGAACGTCCGCTGCGCCGCGACGATCGTTCCCAGGTACGCCATGAGCATTCCGACCACCACAACTGTGCCGCGCCTTGTCCAGGGAGTGGCACGATCACGGCCGGTGGCGAGCAGATACAGCGCGGCGATGGGCCCAGGCATCAGGTCGGCCTGGTAGCCGAGGCCGGCAAGCGCGACGGTGGCGGCGGCGGTCACCGTGAACGCGGCGAAAGGAACCCGCCGCCAGGCAAGAAACGGCGCCGCCGAGCACGCCGCGAAGGCCACTCCAACGACGTCCAGCGGGTGCGAACCCACGCGAGCAGGCACCGGGCCACCGTGCGCGAGCAGCAACAACGAGACGGTGAGCACGGTGAGCGCGATGGCCACATCCAGCAGTACCCGCGAAGGCGGCCAGAACGGGAAGAGCCGGGAGACTGGGGCCGTCGATGACATAACACGGCAAGGGTAACTCCACGAGTCCCCTCGGGCCGTCGCCCTGAAGGGTGATCCTTCTCCACGCGATGGGGACGCGAGAGCTCCTCCCGCCGGGTGTTTCGCCGACACCGGGGCGACATCGAAGCTAGGCGGCGACTGAGCGCAGCACTACACGAAAGGGCAGATAGATGATGAATTCGCCCCAGGGATCGGGATCGTCCGGCGACGGCACCGGCATACCGCGGTGGGTGAAGGTGACCGGGATCGTTGTGGCCGTCCTGGTCGTGCTGGTAGTCGCCCTACTGCTCACCGGCGAGCACGGCCCGGGCCGCCACAGCGGCGGGATGGGTGGGAATCCTTCCAGCACTGTCGCCGGTGAGGGCAACAAGTGACCATGCCGCCGGCTCTGCGCAAACTCACCCTGACTGTGCACGTGTCGCTCTCTGTCGGATGGCTAGGTGCGATCGCCGTTTTCCTGGCACTGGCCGTCCTTGAGCTGGCCGCTCCCGATGAGCGCACGGCACGTGCCACCTACCTGGTGATGGCACCGACCGCCTGGTTCGTCCTCGTGCCACTCAGCCTGGCCGCCCTGGTCACCGGGCTTGTCCAGTCTCTGGGCACCAATTGGGGGCTGTTTCGCCACTACTGGATAATTTTCAAATTGACGATCAACATCCTTGCCGCCACCGTCGTGGTGCTGTACGCGGGGTCTGTGAGTCATTTGGCGGACATGGCGGCAGCGCCTGACGAGTCTGCGGCCGACGCCCTGTGGCGCACACCAAGCCCTCTGCTCCACGCCGTTGGCGGTCTGCTGCTGGTGATCGGCGCCGTGGTCCTGTCGGTGTACAAGCCCCGTGGAGTGACTCCATACGGGCGGCGCCGGGAGCGCGCGATAGGGCGAACATCATGAACTGCGGTGAGCTTCATCGATTGTCGAGAACAACGAGAACAGCCGTTCAAGCCGGGTTACCGCCAGCACGGGGCAAGCGACCGAGGGGTAGTCACATCGACGTCGGCTTCTCCCGCCAAAACACGATCATCGGCTCACCGCTCGAACACAAGCCAAGCACGATGTCGACCACCAGGAAGGCGGCTAGGTGGGAGGCCGAGCAGTGGCAGGAAGACGCCAGCCGCCATGGCCAGAAGTGTCATGGGTGCCAGGACGGCCCTTGCCAGCCCACACGAATCACGATGGCTTCTACCAGGGGTATAGAGACTAAACCTGAGGCAGTAGAAGTGAGGCGATACCGAGCAGTGCGCAGATGCCGAGGATGCGGAGCATGGGCCAACGTAGGGCGAAGGCCATGATGAGGGCCGCCCCGGTGATGGCCAGGGCGAGCGGGTTGGGGCTGGTGATTTCAGGGACCTGCACGTGCAGCGGACCCCAGGTCCAGATGCCGGTGGCGGTGAAGAGGGTGTGCTGGGCGAAGTAGAGGGCGAGGTTGGCGATGACGCCGACGACGGCGGCGGTGATGCCGGAGAGGGCGGCGCTGATGGCGGTGTTGTGGCGTAGCCGTTCCACGTAGGGTGCGCCGAGGAAGATGAACAGGAAGCAGGGGACGAAGGTGACCCAGGTGGTCAGCAGGGCACCGAGCAGGGCGCCCGCCCAGGGGACCAGAGGGCCGGGGTCGCGGTAGGCGCCGAGGAAGGCGACGAACTGCACCACCATGATCAACGGGCCAGGGGTCGTCTCGGCCAGGGCCAGGCCGCGGACCATCTCGCCAGGGGTCAGCCAGGCATATGTCTCGACCGCGCGCTGGGCGACGAAGGCGAGGACGGCGTAGGCGCCGCCGAAGGTGACCAGAGCGGTCCCGGAGAAGAATAGGCCCTGGGTGGTGAAGACACTATCGGTCCCCGCGAGCAGTGCGACGGCGGCCACCGGCACCCACCAGAGGGCCAGGCCGACGGCGAGGATCCTGCCCGCCGAGCGCAGGCTGGGCTGGACGTGGTGCAGTGCGTCGTCGGGAATCAGCGGTGCCGGCCCGCCGTCCCCTCCGTGGCCGCGGCCGCTCTTCATCATGCCGGGCGACAGCCGGTGTACCGCCCACCCGATCGCGCCGGCCACGGCGATGACGATGGGAAAAAGGACTGCGAACAACGCGAGCGCCGCGAAGGCGGCCACGGCGACGGCGACGAACACCGGGTGGGTCAAGGAGCGTTTGGCGACCCGGATGACGGCTTGAGCGACGATGGCCAGGACGGCGGGGGCGATGCCGGCGAACAGCGCGGTCACCACGGAGGTGTCCTGCCAGATGATATAGACGGCGGATAGGACGAGCAGGGCCAGCATGCCGGGGAGCACGAACAGGGTGCCGGCGACCAGGCCGCCGCGGGTTCCGTTGAGCAGCCATCCGACGTAGATGGCCAGTTGCTGGGCCTCGGGGCCGGGCAGCAGCATGCAGTAGTTGAGGGCGTGGTTGAAGCGTTGCTGGCCGATCCAGCGTTTCTCCTCCACCAGGGTGCGTTGCATGACGGCGATCTGACCGGCCGGGCCGCCGAAAGTCTGCAGGCTGATGCCGAACCAGGCGCGTACGGCCTGACGGAAAGGGATCACGTCGCCTGGAGGCAGCGAACGATCAGGGGTAGAGGTTTCGGGGCTGGTCATCGCATTCTCCCGGGGTCAAGCGGGCGGGCGTCCGAGCAGCAAGGCCCGCAGGTGGTATCCGTACAGCCCGTCGAATAGTGGACATGAAACAGAATGTTGGTGTCCATCACCACTGGCACCCCGGGCCGCTCGGCGAGCTTCTTCAGCTCCTGCGGTTGCTGCTCGGCGGCATGGAGCACAGTAAGTTGCGCTTCGGCGTCTCGACTGGCCGCGTGGGTCTGCTCCGACGATCCGCCGTCACTGCGGAACAGATACCAGTAGGTCGGCGACGACAGCGGTCGCTGGCCAAATCAGGCTTGGCGAACGACCGCGTCAGCCGCGGCAGCACCTCGTCCACCGCCGTCAAGTAGGTCTTCCACAGTTCCTCGAACGGCTGACCGGACCGAGCGTTCGACAACGTGTTGACGCATCGCGCATATCGGTCTCGGCGGTCTACAAGGAGACCCCGGTCTGAGTCTCATGGGGATGCTCGCCCCAAGAGAAGAATGTGACTATCTTGACCACGGCCCGAAGCCGGTGCTGCTGGCCAGTGCCTTGAGCAGGCCGCGGGCCGAGTCGCTGAGCTCGATCCTCGTAGACCGCGCCGACTGTACGCCGAGGGGGCGGCGCCCGGGGCACCACTGCGGTAATCATTGTCCTGTTTGTTGTCCTTTCAAGCGACTTGTGTCGCTAGGTGGTGGCGGATGGCCTGGGCGGCGTGTTCAGCCTGGGCGGCGTCGCTGGTCTGGGGAGCGTTGAGGAAGTCGGTTCCCCTCAGGGGGTGGGAGGCGGGGCGGGGGTAGAGCCAAGCGTGAAAGTGCTGAACGCGATCTCGGGTGGAAACCAGGTGGACGCGTTCAGCGTCGGTCGTCGCGCGTAAGGCGATGTCCAGACGGTTGAGCAGGTGGCCGAACGACGCCGCTTCTGTCGAGGTCATGTCGGCGAAGTCGATGTAGTGCCGTCGCGAGACGATCTTCACGGTTCCCGGGCGGGAGGTGTCGAGGGGTCCGTGTTGAACGAGCCAAAACTCATCCCGGTGAACCCATTCGCCAGATGACACCTCGGTGGAGATGCCGAGGTCGCAGTAGGGACACGTTCGGTCGTCGGTCATGCCAACGCTCCTTCATGAGTGCCGTGACATGTCACCGCGGACAGGGAGCCGATCCTCGGGTCAGCAAGAGCGGGTCAGGCTTATGGCGGCGACGATGGACACGGTGCGGTCAACTGATGGTCGGCGACAACGCCGGGGGGACGAAGCCGCGATGAAGGCGGCGGGAAGGATGAAGCACACACCGCGTGGGATATCGGCAGTCGACTTCAGTGGGTGGCAGATCGTCTCCTAGGGCAAAGTCGTGAAGGTGGCCAGCCGGTCTATGCGGTCGGTCAGCAGGCTGACGACCTCGTCGAAGATCTCGTCGGTGTCGACAGGCCCGGGGTCGGGGACCGACCAATGGGCGTGCCGGGGGGCGCTGCCCAGTTCACGGTAGGCGTTGTCGCAGACGGCCACGACCAGGTCCCCGGGGGTCACGATTCCGGTTACGCCGACAGGAGCGTGGTGCTCAAGGGGAAGCCCGTGCCGCCGGGCGGCAATGAGAGTGCGGGGATGGACCCGCGGGCCGGGATGAGTGCCTGCGGAGGTAACGGGGATCGGGCTGCGGGTCGACCAGATCGCGGCGGCGAGCGGGGACCGCGCGCCGTTGCGGGTGCACACGAACACCACCCGGGACGCCGTGAGGGTCTTGGAGGGCCGCAACCCTTCCAGGGCGCCGGGATTGAGCCGGACGTACACACCGCGCCGGTCGGCCTGCGAACGGACCTTCTCGATGAGGCCGGCGCCGGTGAGCACGCGCAGGTGATGGGCCATCAGATTGGACGGCAGCCCGAGGGCCGCGCCCAGCTCGCCAGGTGCGAGATCGCTTATCAGGAGTGCGTCGACGATGGCCAGCCGGGCCGGGTCGCCCATCGCGTGATGCAGGGCGGCACGCCGTCGCAGCGAAAGTGGGTCGTCATCCATTGAGTCAATCCTTGCTGAGGTGTATCAAGGAGTCAAGATTCCGGTGACGCGGGGCGAACCCGCCGAGGAGGCTCCTATCCCAGAAGGCCCGCCGGCGCAGCCGCGACCACGAGGTGTCGCCCGCCGTCGGACGACAACGTGACGATCACACGAGTATCGCGCTCGCGAGCGTCGCGACGCGAGACCCAGAACGGGCGCTCATGCCCGCGCACAAGAATTCAGCGGGGCGACTAATTCGTCGCGGCAAAATTCCAGGCTCGCCGGATTTTGCAAATAAAGGGCAAGGTGCGAGCCAATCCCATTGCCTCTTTTCGGCGATTCATACCATTCAAAAATTAACACGGAACCCCCTTTCACGGAGCCCAATTTGCGCTTACCTTTCTCGGGAATCCTACCGATTCGCCCGAGATTGGAGGCGTTCGTGACGACCCAGACGACCGGAATCGGTGGCACGCGGACATGGTGGGAATCCGTGGTACAAGCCCCGCTCCTGACCAAGCTGTACTGGCTGCTGCGAATCGGAGTGGCCATCGAGTTCCTCGGCCACGGGTGGGCCGGCCTCAGCCGCTCCCGTGCCTGGCTGCCCTACTACGACCTGTTCGGCATCTCCCCCGACGTCGCAATCAACTATCTGATGTACGTCACCGGAACAGTCGACATCATCGTCGGGCTGCTGATCCTGTTCTGGCCCGCGCGCATCATCATCCTGCACACGACGGTCTGGGGCGTGTTCACGGCGCTGCTGCGGCCTACCGTCGGCGAGGGCTGGTGGGAGTTCCTGGAGCGCGGCGGCAACTACGGCATGCCGCTGGCGCTGCTGATCCTCGTCGGCCTCGGCGGCTGGTCCATCCGCGGCTGGCTGACCCCCGCCAAGGTCCCCGCCACCGTCTCCGACCGGGCTTACGTGGCCGCCCACTGGGCCATGCGCGGGGGCCTGGCGCTGCTACTCATCGGGCACGGCGGTTTCGGTGCCTTCGAGAACAAGCCCTACTGGTACAACTTCTTCGCGTTCTTCGGAGTCACCAAGGCGACCGTCGACTCGGCCAACCTGATGGTGTTGTTCGGCGCCTTCGAAATAATCCTGGGTCTGGCGATCCTGGCCAAGCCGTGGCGCGGATTGCTGGTATTCGTGCTCTTATGGAAGCTCGGCACGGAACTGTTACGCCCGCTGGTCGGCCAGGACTGGTTCCAATTCGTGGAACGCGACGGCGACTACGTGCTCCCCGTCGCGTTGTTCATCATCGCCGCCGCCTACACCGCCGCCCTCCACCGGCTCAGAAAGGGGCCTGCGGTGCCCTCTGCGGAGAGAGCCACCGCCACCATCTAACGCGGCACAGTCCCTCAATTCCTCCCACACGGCTCTTGCGCACACGGTCCCGCCACGGACATCTCCCACACTTCCGGCCGGTCGCCGGGCTCCCCGGCGACCGGCCTTGCCGTGCACCACGTCCTATCCCGTCCCGAAAGGACTTCCCGCCATGTCGCCTGACCGCCCCCGCACCACCCGGCGCGGCCTCCTCCGCGGGCTTTCCCTGACGGCCATGATGAGCGCCGCGCTGATCACCGCGACCCCGCCGGCCGTCTCGGCCGCGCCGCCCCCAGCCATTCCATCCGCCACTCACCCCCATACGGTGCGGCCCGTCGTGCTCGCCACCATCCCCGTCGGCCTCAACCCCCGCGCCGTGGCCTTCGCCCCCGGGTGGCGTCTCGCGTACGTCGCCAACGCCGGGTCCAACACCGTCTCGGTGATCGACGTCCGGACCCGCACCGTCATCGACACCATCGCCGTCGGTCTGTTCCCCTACGGCGTCGCCTTCGACCGGCGCGGCGCCTTCGTCTACATCACCAACCGTGACTCCGACGAGGTGTCCGTCATCGACGCCCGCACCCGGCAGGTCATCAAGACCGTCCCCGTCGGCGACGCCCCCCGCTGGGTCGCCATCGCCCCGAACGGCCGCTACGCCTACGTCAGCAGCACCGGCTCCGGCGCCGTCACCGTCCTCGACACCGCCACCCACACCGTCGTCAACACCATCCCCGTCGGCCTGGCCCCCCGCGGCATCGCCTTCACCTCCGACGGGCGCCGCGCCTACGTCGCCAACTCCGACTCCGACACCGTCTCGGTCATCGACACCCGCCACGGCACCGTGACCGCCACCATCCCCGTCGGCGACGAACCCCGCGGCGTCCTCGTCACCCCCGGCGACCGCACCATCTACATCTCCAACACCATCGGGGGCACCGTCTCTGTCATCGACGCCCGCAGCGGCACCGTCACCACCACCATCACCGTCGGCGCCAACCCCCGCGGCATCGTCCTGCACCACGGCGACCGCCTCGCCTACGTCGCCAACTCCGGCTCCGACACCGTCAGCCTCTTCGACACCCGCACCAACACCGTCCTGTCCGACGTCCAAGTAGGCGACGACCCCCGCTGGACCGCCGCCGGCCCCGGAGCCCGCTACATCTACGTCACCAACACCGGCTCCCACAGCGTCTCCGTCCTCACCCTCACCCACTGAGCCCGGCCCCACAGACCAACGCCGGCCCCGGTTCGCTGAGCCGTGGCCGGCCTGATTTCACTCGGGTGGGAGACACGGCGCCCCGCAACCTTCCAGTCGACGCCGCGCCCACCAGCGACGGGGACGGACACCGCGAACAGCACCAGCGCAGCGAACGCGGCCACGGTCAGGATGGCCTGGGCGACGATGGCCGGCATCGCCGGGGTGATCCCGGCGAACAGGGCGGTCACCAGGCCGGTGTCCTGCCAGATGACGTAGACAGCCGACAAAGTGAGCAGGGCGAGCATGCCAGGCAGCACGAACAGGATCCCGGTCATTTTGTCGATGACGAGTGGCAGCGTTCGCCGCCGGACAGCCCCTGGGCCAGTAGGCGCCAAGAATGTCGGTGAGAACTGACAGCGCTCGGTGTGTTGTCCAACCGGGAAGCATGACGTCTCGCAACAAGCCCTATTCGGCTGGTGGCGCCGTCAGCCTCGGCTCGTTCTCCGAATCTGGAGCGGTGGCGGAAGTCAGCGGGAGCACCGAGTCAGGATCTCCAGCATTGCGCGGTTGCCGTGATGCTGATCGCCGCGACCATCAGATGGCACCTGCTCGCACTGATCGCACAGGGACGACCGGCCACGCTGATCCTCTGGCTCCGGAGACAGCGACAGCGCGAACAGGTAGAAGTCCAGTAGATGAGACATGGTGCTCAAAATGTGACTTGACCCATTCATGTAGCCGATAAATGCTTTTTGCGACTGATAAAGCGGAATAGCGGTAAAGGGAATTTAGTGCAGGCACTCATCCTGCTAGGGCTGGTCGGCCTCGCCGCTCAACTCGTCGACGGCAGCCTGGGCATGGCCTATGGTGTCACCTCAACCACTCTGCTCCTGGCGATCGGTACCAACGCCGCCGCCGCCTCCGCGACCGTCCACCTGGCAGAGATCGGTACAACCCTGGCTTCCGGGCTCTCCCACTGGCGGTTCAACAACGTCGACTGGAAGGTCGTCGCCAAGATCGGCATCCCTGGCGCGGGCGGCGCGTTCGCCGGCGCCACGTTCCTGTCGAGCCTCTCTACCGAGATGGCGGCGCCGATCATGTCGCTGATCCTGCTGCCCCTCGGCCTTTACATCATCATCCGCTTCACCGCCTGCGGGCTACCGCGGGACAATTTGGGCAAGCCGCTACGCAAGCGCTTTCTTGCCCCGCTCGGGGTGGTGGCCGGTTTCGTGGACGCCACCGGTGGCGGCGGCTGGGGCCCGGTGGGCACCCCCGCCATCCTGGCCAGCGGCCGCATCCCGCCGCGCAAGGTGATCGGCTCCATCGACGCCAGCGAATTCCTTGTCGCGGTCGCCGCCAGTATCGGCTTCCTGGTCGGCATCGGGTCGAAGAACATCAATTTCGCCTGGGTCGGCGTCCTGATGCTCGGCGGGGTCATCGCCGCGCCCGTCGCCGCCTGGCTGGTACGCCACATCCCCCCGCGCTTCCTCGGCTCCGCCGTCGGCGGGGTCATCGTCCTCACCAACGTGCGCACTCTGCTGCGCAGCGACTGGATCGACGCCTCCGGCAACGTCCAGGCCGTCGCCTACATCGCCCTCGCCGTCATCTGGGCCGCCGCCATCGCCTACTCGGTACGCGAATACCGCCGCGACAAGAAACGCAAGTCCGTTGAAGCCAAACTGCACCGCCGCACCGAAGAAGAACCCACCCCCGCCTGACCCCCGCGCAGCATCCCCCTCGGCCCGGTTCCGCTCCAGGAGCCGGGCCGAGGGCATCGCAGTCAAGGCGGCCGGACACACTCGCCACACTCCAGCCACCAGGGCACATGACCGTCGCATCCTTACGCAAGGTGAGTCGCGCGGTGGTCCTATGACGGCCGACCGACCGCTTCCCCTTCACATGACCTTGTTCGGCTATTGCCCGACATCATGATCGTCGCTATGGAACTTCGGTGCGAGCACCGTCGCGCGGTTCGCGGCTCTGCGCAACATGCCACGCGAGCTGACCAAGGCCGCCATGATCGACGGCGCGGGGCGCCTCGGCTCGGCTCCGGCATATCACCCTGTCTATGATCAGTGCCGCCTCCAGAGTGGAGGCGGGCACAATCTCAGCCCGGTGGCCATGTCACCGCTTGACTACAGTGAACACTGGCACGGCGTGCCGTCAACCTAGATCACCTGCCACGCCCGAACGTTTGATCCAGCGACCCCATCTGGCACTACGAGCGAACTGGTGGGCGATTACCGTCCCTGAGGGTAGAGCGCCGTCAGGAGTCCGGTTGGCCTGCGCCCAGCGCCACGCGGCACGGTGCAGACTCGCGATCTGCTGATTACGGAGACGAACGCGCACTGCGACTACCGAAGGGGCACCGGCATTTTCTGCTTGGTGGGTGAGTTCGGCAGGTCCGGAGTCGCAGTCCTCGCTGGAGATCGCGACGGGCTCATCGTTTGTCGCGATGCGGCGGATCTGGGACATCAGAAGTTCGTATGAGCCGATCAGGGCAGCCGATGGCCATGCGGCGATGATTTTGCCGATCACCGTGGGCTCGGCCACGGCGATGTTCGCCCCCAGGCTCGCCAAACTGCCTGCAACGAGCATGATCCAGGCCAGGGCACCACCACGGGAACCGTACCGGCTGGACAGCAGGATGCTCATCGACGCGACCACGATCGCACCATCGACAGCCAGCGGGATCAGCAGAGCCTCCATTAGACCCGGAGCGGTTCACCCTCGACACCACGACGTTCGAACTCCCTTAGACAGGCTGACTGCGGCATAGACCCGTGCACGGCACATGAGTCCCGCTAGGCTTCTGGGACCCCTGCTGCACCACCGCCGGAGGAGTCTTGGACATCGAATCCGCCCAAAAACTCATCTGGGAGAACAAGAACCGCAAAGGGTTCAACACTACGGATGTCGCTCTGGAATTCGGCCTCCTCACCGCCGAGGTAGGCGAAGCCTTCACAGCGTGGCGCAGAAGCCTTCCCGACCTGGGGGAGGAGCTGGCAGATATCTTCATCTACGTAGCCGCAGTCGCCGAGATGAACGGCCTCAACCTCGCCGACGAGGTCACCCGCAAGATCGAGAAAAACGCTCGCCGCACCTACAAGCGAAATGAGATAGGGGTACCCATCCGGACCAGCGAGGGCTGAGCGCCACTACAGAACCGCCGCCGACCTCACCATGCGCCGCGAGCTTATACCCACCGATGCCGAGCCTGCGCTCGATCTCCTTTGCTTCATCCGGTGGTTCTAGGTCACTGTCCACACATACCTGACTGAAGGCTTCGACCAGATAACCGTTATCCGAAAAATCAGCGATGATTCGGATGAACTCTTCAACCTGAACTCAGAGATACGTCCTCAAATTCCGACACGGCCATTGCCTTCATCTTGGCCTGACGCCTACCCAACGTCGGGCTGTTCGCTTCTCAAAGTCCCCGCTGTGATAGCGCCGCCGACTAGATGTGCCATCTCATGACATTGGTTCCTCGCTGTCAGGCTTGGCGGGCGTTGGACGCGAGGCGTTCGGCGAACGCAATGACGAGGTCGCGCAGTTCATCGGGGCGCTCGATGATGAACGGCCGGTCGAGTGAGGCGAGTGTCGGCGGCAACCAGTCGAGCCGCTCCGCCCGTAGCCGGACGCGCAGCCAGCGGGCGGTCCCCTGGTCCTTGCCTACTGCGGCCTCGTGCTCCTCCAGGCTCGCGACGCCGGCGGGAAGGCGGGCGCGGATCTGCTCGACTGTCCCGTGGATCCGCAAGGTCACCTCGTGCCGGTACTCAGCCGTGGCGAATCCCGTCAACACGCGGTGTGCTGGATCGGGACCCACGGGCGCCTCGAAAGAGCCGGGCAGGGTCCTCGCGTCTTTGATGCGATCAAGCCGGAAGGTTCGATCCTCGCCGATCTCGGGGTCCGTGCCCGTGACGTACCACCGGCCCGAATGGGCGACGATCCCGTACGCGTGCAGTGTGCGTTCGCTGCGCCGGCCGTCGCGGTCGGTGTATCGGATCGAGACCGGCCGGCGATGGCGTACCGCATCGGCGACGGTGAGCAGGACCCCGGCGTCCGGGGTGGCGAACTCACCAGGCTGATCCGTGAAGACAAGAGATTCCAGGAGTGTGTCTAGCCGGCGGGCGACGTGCTTGGGCAGCACCCGCCGGATCTTGGCCGACGCCGTCTCGCTCGCCGTGTGACCCGCCGTCATCAACCCTGCTCGGCGGCCGGCGACCAAGCCGAGCAGCACGGCCAGCGCCTCGTCGTCGCTGAGCATGAGCGGAGGCAAACGGTACCCGGGGGCGAGCCGATACCCGCCGTAGCGGCCGCGCACCGACTCCACGGGCACGTCAAGGTCGATCAGGTGGTCCACATACCGCCGCACGGTGCGCCCATCGACGCCGAGCCGGTCGGCGAGTTCGGCCACCGTCCGAGTGCCGCCCGACTGCAGCAACTCCAGGAGTGTCAGCACGCGGCCGGTTGGTCGGGGCATGGCACAGCCTACGGCGAATACAGGACCGATTCTGTCCACTATTTCTCCTAGCCTGGCGACGTGCAGCCACTCCATCAGCCAAGGAGATCACCATGGACTTCGTCTCCATCCGCATCATCACCAGCGACGTCGCGCGCCTCGTCGAGTTCTACGAGCGAGCCACAGGGGTGCAGGCGATGTGGGCCACTGAGGACTTCGCCGAGCTCAAGACCCCCAACGCCACCCTCGCGATCGCCGGCACCCGCACCGTCCCACTGTTCGCCCCGGGCTCTGCCCGCCCAGCGGACAACCACAGCGTGATCACCGAGTTCCGTGTCGACGACGTCGACCGCGTTCACCAGAACCTGACCGGTTTCGTCACCGACTTCGTCACCGAGCCCACCACGATGCCCTGGGGCAACCGATCGCTGCTGTTCCGCGACCCCGACGGCAACCTCGTCAACTTCTTCACCCCGGTCACCCCGGCGGCCATCGAGAAGTTCGCACGTTGACGCCAGACACAGTCGCTCACGCGGGAGCCCAGAGATCCCAGAGCTCCGATGAACGCGTCCACCGAGTCCAGGAGCGCCAACAGCAGGGGCACCGCCGACCCCCGAGGGACCTCTACGATCGTCCTGCGGATCGACGGCGGCCGGCCGATCGCGCACTTCGCTGCCGAGGCCGGGCTATCGCGCCACTGCCTCGCCAAGTGGTACGCCCGTCGGTGCGCGCACGGCGAGGACGGCCTGCTCGACCACTCCTCCCGCCCCGCCACCAGCCCGGCCCGCACCACCGAGGACATCACTGACCTGGTGAAGGGCTCTGGGCGGGAAGCCGCCGATCAGCCGGACGTATCGCAGCGACTACCGCGTCACCTCCGTTCAGCCGCGGAACCGCGCGACACCCTCCCTCAGCAGTTGACCATCTAGGACTTCGTGGAGAGACACCACAACTAGAGCTCGGTCAGCAGCTTCTCCGTTTCCTGGGTGGGCTGGACCCCCAGCTCCTGCAGATATTTCTGCAGCAAGGCTGCTGTGCTCCGCGCCTGGCTGCGGCGTCCCAAGCGGATCTGTAGACGGATGATGCGACGCCAGGTGTCTTCTGGGTCGGGGTCGAGAAGAAGGATTCGTTCGAGGATGCTCGATCCCGTCCCAGGCGGGGAGTCGCCTCGGCAACGGCCAGCCGGCGAACCCGGGCGAGCACCAGAGGAAGCCCGGCTTCGATCAGCACGAGCACGACCAGGACGGCGAGCATTCTGATCAGTCGGCCCGTGACTGCGAACGCGCTCTTCATCGCAAGACTCCCGTTACTCCGCGCTGTGCCACCGCCGTGGCGCGGCCTGACACGCGAAAGTGACCGACTCCGGCAAGGCCGAGAATCTGTGTGGGCTGGACGGCGTGAACGACCACCGTCACCGTGTTGCCAGAGACCGCCACCGTCGCCGTATCGGGGGTGGCGGCGATGTAAGCCAGTGCGGCGGCTCGGGCGCGGGCGTTGTCCAGCCGCAGCACGCCGTTGCGGCGGTAGACGGCTAGAGGGTGTCTGAAAAGCTGGCGTTGAGGTAGCTGGTCAGGCTGGTTGTCGTGTGAGGTGCTGGTGGGGGAGGTTTCCCATGCCTGAGCGTCGCCGGCCCTACCCGACAGATCTCACCGATCAGGAGTGGGCGGTGCTGGAACTGCTGATTCCTGCCCCAAAAGCGGTGGCCGTCCTGCCGTGCATTCCCGCCGGGAGATCGTGAACGCGATCGCCTACTGGTTGCGTGCCGGCTGTGCCTGGCGGTTGCTGCCGCACGACTTCCCGCCCTGGCAGACGGTGTATCACTACTGGCGCCGATGGCGGAATGAAGGCCGGTGGGAGCAGATCCTGGCCGTGCTGCGGGAGCGCGAGCGGCTCCGTCACGGCCGTGATCCCACCCCCAGCGCGGGGGTGATCGACAGCCAGAGCGTACGCGGCACCGAACGGGGTGGCCTGCACGGCTACGACGGGGCCAAGAAGGTACTGGGCGTCAAGCGGCATCTGCTGGTCGACACCTTGGGCCTGGTCCTGGTCGCGTGTGTCAGCCCGGCCAACGCCGGCGACCGCGAGGGGGCGATGGTGCTGCTCAGCCGCGCCGTCGATCGGTTTCCCCGACTGGGCCACCTGTGGGCCGACCAGGGCTACCGCGGGAGCCGCTTCATCGATTGGGCCCGAGATGCGGCCGGGATGAGCGTGGAGATCGTGGTGCGTCGTGACGGCGGCAACCGGCGCACCTGGGCCAAGACAGGTGCACCCCCGCGCGAGCTCCCGGTGTTCGCGGTGGTCCCGCGATGGTGGGTCGTGGAAAGGACATTCGCCTGGCTGGGCCGCTACCGACGATTATCCAGGGACTACGAATATCTGATCACGACCTCAGAAAGCGTCATCTACGCCGCAACCTGCATGCTGCTCCTACACCGCCTCGCAGCACCACGAGCGTGACTTATCAGACATCCTCTAGAGAGATTCCAGGGCGAGGGTTATGTGGTCTGGCCGGTGGGTGAGCTGGCAGGGGGCCGTTGAGGTGTTACGCCCGGGTCATGAGGTATCCCGATGGTGGTGGGTTGACCGCTGAGCAGCGGTTACGCCGGGAGCGGGTGCGGATGCGGGCGGCGGACCGGTTCGCTGAAGGCGCCACGGATGCGCAGGTGGCCGCCGAGTTCCGGGTCTCGCGGATGTCGGCCAATCGGTGGCGGCGGGCGCTGGAGGACGGCGGGCGTGAGGCGTTGGTCTCCAAAGGAGCGGGTGGGGCGGTGTGCAAGCTGGATGAGACCCGGCTGGCGCACCTGGAGGCGGTATTGGCCCAGGGCCCCAGGGCGTACGGCTGGCCGGATCAGTGCTGGACGTTGGCCCGGATCGCCGAGGTGATCGAGCGCATGTTCCATGTGGGCTACACCCTGGGCGGGGTGTGTTACCTGCTGCATCGGCTGGGCTGGAGCTGGCAGGCCCCCGCCCGGCGCGCCGCCGAACGCGACGAGGAGGCTATCGCCGGCTGGAAGGACGAGCAGTGGCCGATCATAAAAGGGTGGCGGCGCAGCAGAAGGCGTGGCTCTGTTTTGAAGACGAGGCCGGTCAGACCCTGAGGTCACCCAAGGGCCGCACCTGGGGCCGCAAGGGGCGCACCCCGATCGTGTCGTTGCCGGTCAAGGGAAACGGGCGGGTGTCGCTCGCCGGGCTGATCGCCACCCGGCCCGGCCACCGGACACGGCTGATCTACCGGATGCGGGCGCACCGCGGTCGCAAGGCCGAACGCAAGGGCTTCGCAGAGGCTGACTACGCGGCGTTGTTCGACGCCGCTCACCAGCAGCTCGGCGGGCCGCTTGTGGTGGTGTGGGACAACCTGAACACTCACACCTCGGCCGCGATGCGAGCACTGATCGCGGCACGGCCATGGCTGACGGCCCTCGCCGTGGCGCAGGCAGAGTTGGTGCATGTGGCGGTAGGAGACGACCGCGGCGATCATGGCGAGCAGCATGACGCCTGCGATCGTCGTACGCTGAATGCGGCGTACCGCGCGATACTGCCGTGATACCTCGCATCGTGGATCTTGCTCTACGCCTTGGCCACCAGAGAGGCGAACTGGTCGGCGGCGTCGCGCTGATTGCCCGGGCATCACGTGGGCGTACACCGTCAGCGTGATGGTGGGACTCGCGTGGCCGAGCCGCTCACTGACCACCTTCACCGGCACCCGGTTGGACAGCAGGATCGTCGCGTGGGTGTGCCGTAGATCGTGAAGCCGGACGTCCGGCAGCTCGACGCCGATGGCCTCCAACCTGGTGCGGCACCGCGTCAGGTGCTCTTTGAACGAACGCGAGAACCGCTCAGGGTGCCGGTGGCGCCCCTCGACGTCCCCGAACACCAGGGCATCGTCATGGGCCAGGGTGAGCGCCAGGCCGCCACGCTCGCGCTTGTGCGCCCGCATCAGCGCCACGGTGGCCTCGTCGAGATCGACGACCCGCGGCTTCGTGGTCTTCGTCGGACCCTCGACGACCCGCGCTCCCTCGCCCTTCACCCGCACGACCCCCACCGACCGGCGGATCGCCACCGTGCCCACCTCCAGATCGACGTCACGCCAGCGCAGCGCGAGCAACTCCCCGCGCCGCATGCCGGTCATCGCCAGGACGCGGCAGGGCCTCCCGGCGTGACGGGAGGCAGAAGAGGTCGAGGCCGGACAGCAGGGCCGGAACGTCCAGGATGACTCCCAGGAAACGGATCGGCAGCCCCTCTGCGGCGCTCTCCAGCCGGGCGCGGTCGCGGCCTTCGCCGGCCACCTGCACCTCCAGCCGGTGCCCGCGGCGGACAAGTTCGGCCACGGCGGCGGTCAGGAGGTCGAACCCCTTCTGACCGGTCAGCCTGCCCACCGCGCCCGCCTGGAGCGGCCCCCCGTTCACCGTGGACCGGCCGTTCACCCGGGCCGGCAGGTCCACGCCGTTGCGTACGCGGATCACTCGCTCCTCGGGTACCCCCAACCCACCGCGCAGGCGGCGTCGAGCGCGGCGCGGTTGCTCGCCGGTTACGGCAAATCCGGAGACTCGCGCAGATCCACAGCTGCACTCAGCCCCGCTCAGATCCAGCCGCGTTGGACGGCGCAGGCGCCGGCCTGGAAGCGGCTGCGCGCGTCGAGGCGGGCCATGAGCGTGGACATCGTGCGCCGCACCGTACGCAGCGACACCCCGAGCCGGCGCGCCGCGCCCTCGTCGGTCTGCCCGTCCAGGAGCATGAGCAGCAGCTCGTACTCGAAGGGCGACAGGCCGTGCTCGTCGACCCGAGCCTCCCCGAAAGGCACGGCGACCGCCCAGACCTGCTCGAACAGCGCGCACAGCGCCGTGACGATCCCGCCGGCGCTGACTTCCATCGCGCCAAGACGGGGATCGCCCGGGTCCAGCGGGACCATGGCCACGGAGCGGTCGACAATGAGCAGCGACATCGGCAACGTCGGGCTGGAGCGGGTCTGGCCGCCGAGTCCGGCCAGCCACTGGGCGTACCGGAGGGTGTCGGCGTCGTTGCGGAAGCTGTCCTGGTAGATGGTGCGGATGCGCACCCCGCGTTCGAGCGCCTGCCGGTCGAGCGGCTCGCTGGCCTCCATCGCCTCCTGCGTCTGAGCCCCGCCGGGCATGAAGGACATGCACTCGACCTGGGCCGCGTAGGCGAGTTCCTCCAGCCGGGAGCGGACCTGCTCCAGCCCTTCCAGGCGATCGAACGACCCACGCTCGCGGTCGTGGATCGCGTCGTACTCCATGGCGATGGCCGCGATGGCCGCCCGGGTGTCGGCGATCTGCTGCTGCCTGCGCTGCAGTTCCGCCTCGGTCTGCGCCAGTAGGGACGCCAGGCCGACCTCCGGCCTCACCGGCCGGAACAACGTCGGGTGATTTCGGGAGGGGCGGAGCAGGGCCATGTCGGCCAGCAGGTCGAATGCTTCCCGTACTCGCTCCTCCGGCACTGAGAGATGCCGGGCGATGTCCCCTATGCCCCATTCGGGATGCTGGAGCAGCGCCCGGTAGACATCTGCGGTAGAGGGATCCAGCGCAAGTGGATCGAGCATCCCTTGTCCCCCACGCCCCGGGCTTCACCTGTTGCCACATTTTACGGGTGGCGGTCAGTAACATTTCAAGGCATAACCGGAAATATCGGCCACCCTGGCACCTTCATGCCACGTACAGAGGTGGCCGCCCTGTCCGTAGTGACACGGCCGACTCGGTGGGCGAGGCTGCAAATCAGAAAGAGGAACTCATTCCGTGCGGTTAAACCCGTGTTACGGGAAGATAAAAGGGGCAACTTAATGCTCGCGAAACTCGCCGCGTCCGCTTCGATCCTCGTCGTTCTGTTCGCCGCCCACGGACTCGGCGCCGGCGCCGTCGGCGCCTCGGCCGCCGTGCCCTCCGCCGACAGCGCCAACGTCGATCAGGGATTCTCCTGGGGCTGACGTTCGTGCAGGTCATAAGAATGGACCTGTGTAGAGGCGAGGTCAGTGAACGCCGGTCCCTGTCGTCCGCCGCGTTCACCGATCTCGTCTGGGCCCACACCAGACAGGACGAGGGGCTGGAGCACCTCAGGGTGCGAACGGCCCCCGACCGGATCGACATCGTGCTTTTCATCTGCGCCCCACAGGAGGAGTCCGCCGAAGAAATAGCCTGGCGTATCTGCGGGCGGGTCGTCCGGCTCGTTCCCGCGCTTCAGGGCTGGCTCGCGGGGGCGCCTTACCAGGCGGTGCAGTTGATATGAGTAAGGCTCATGATTGACCGCGGGGGATGCAATGCCTAGTCCCGAAGCCGTAAAACTCGAAGAAGACTCTATGGTGAATCCCGCTCTGGGGACCGTCATCGGCCGTGACATCGAGCTCGACGCGCTCCGCAGGGCCTTACGAAACCCCGTCCTACGGCTGCTGACGATAACCGGACCGCCCGGAGTCGGTAAGAGCCGCCTGCTGACCGCCCTCTACCCCGAACTGGTCGCCGAGTTCGGGGAAGGTGTACGTTTCCTCGATTTCGCCGCCCGCATCGGACATGGCGTCCAATTAACCGCCCATTCCGCCTGCTTGTGCGTGGGCCCGCTGACCGAGCTACGGTCGGCGGAGCGCGACCACGCGACACTGAACCTGTTTCAATCCGGCGGCGAGCCGCTGTGCGGCCAGGAGCGGGAGCGACCGGGTGGAAAAGGTTCACTGGTTCTCATCGACCACGCCGAGCCCGGGCTGGAGGAGATCGCGAGGGTGGTCACGAAGTCGCTGGCCGCGCGTCCGGGCCTTCGGGTGGTGCTCGCCTGTCGTGAGCCGTTGGGGGTGTACGGGGAGCGCCTGTTCCCCGTACAGCCACTTGCGGTGCCCGGTTCGCGGCCCCCGGCCGAACTGGCGGAGCTCGGGCGGATCGCCTCGGTGCGGCTGCTCCTGGAACGCGTCACGGCCACCAGGCCGGACGTCGTGCTCACCGGCGACAACCGCGAGGTCATCACCGAGCTCTCCAACGGCCTCGACGGGCTGCCACTCGCCATTGAGTTCGCCGCCGCGCGCCTGCGGCTCTTCCAGCTGCGGGCGCTGCTGAACCGGCTGCGAACCGGCCTGGACATCCTGTACGGCGGCGCGCCGCACACGCTGTCGCACCACCGCAGCATGAAGGCGGCCATCGCGTGGAGCCATGGACGTCTCACCGAGCACGAGCGCGACCTCCTGCGCCGCCTGGCGGTCTTGACCGCCGGATTCGACATGGCCGCCGCCGAGGCCGTGAGCGACCTCGGCGGCGGCGCCCTGCACGACGCGTTGCAGAGGCTCGCCGAGCGGAACCTGATCACCGTGGCCGGCGGGCCGGACGGCGAGCCCTGCTTCTCGCTGCTCAACACCATCAGGCTGTACGTCCTTCAGGAACCGGCCGGGACGGGCGAGCCGGAGGCGCCCGCCCCGCCCGGCCCCGTACCCGTCCCGGTCCCGGTCGCCGGAAGTCCCGGCGAGCCGGAGGCCGGGCTGACCCGCCGGGAACACCAGGTGGCCGTGCTGGTCGCCCAGGGGCTCACCAACCGTCAGATCGCCCGGCGGCTGGGGATCGCCGAGTGGACCGCCGTGAACCATGTCCGCAATGTGATGCGCAAGATGCGGTGCTCGTCCCGCGTACACGTGGCGAGCATGATCACCCAGGGCAGCGTACGGGAGATGCGGGAGGTCAGTGGAGGGTGACACCCGAGCAGTGATCTTCGTCCTGTGTGCGCCGGAGCCCACGAGGACCGGTTGAAAAGGTTCAGTGGACGGTGACCGCCGGCCGCGGAGCATCGTCGTCGTCGAGGTCCACCTCGACGCCCATCTCCTCGGCCAGGCGCAGGGCCTCCTCGATCAGCGTCTCGACGATCTGCGATTCGGGGACGGTCTTGACGACCTCGCCCTTGACGAAGATCTGCCCCTTGCCGTTGCCGGACGCGACGCCAAGGTCGGCCTCGCGCGCCTCGCCGGGGCCGTTGACCACGCACCCCATCACCGCGACCCGGAGCGGCACCTTCAGCCCGTCCAGCCCGGCCTGCACCTGCTCGGCGAGCGTGTACACGTCCACCTGGGCCCGCCCGCAGGACGGGCAGGACACGATCTCCAAGCCGCGCTCCCGCAGGCCGAGCGACTCCAGGATGGCGACGCCGACCTTGACCTCCTCCACGGGCGGCGCCGACAGCGACACCCGGATGGTGTCCCCGATGCCCTCGGCCAGCAGCGCGCCGAAGGCCACCGCCGACTTGACCGTGCCCTGGAACGCCGGGCCGGCCTCGGTGACGCCCAGGTGCAGCGGATAGTCGCACCGCTCCGCCAGCAACCGGTAGGCCTGCACCATGACCACGGGGTCGTGGTGCTTGACCGCAATCTTGATATCGCGGAACCCGTGCTCCTCGAACAGCGAGCACTCCCACAGCGCCGACTCCACCAGCGCCTCGGGGGTGGCCTTGCCGTACTTGGCGAGCAACCGCGGATCCAGCGAGCCGGCGTTGACGCCGATGCGGATGGGCACCCCGTGGTCGGAGGCCGCACGCGCGATCTCGCCCACCTTGTCGTCGAACTTCTTGATGTTTCCGGGGTTCACCCGGACGGCCGCGCACCCCGCCTCGATCGCCGCGAACACGTACTTCGGCTGGAAGTGGATGTCGGCGATCACCGGGATGCGGGACTTGCGGGCGATGACCGGCAGCGCGTCCGCGTCGTCCTGCGAGGGTACCGCCACCCGCACGATCTGGCACCCGGACGCGGTGAGCTGCGCGATCTGCTGCAACGTGGCGTTGACGTCGGCGGTGAGCGTCGTGGTCATCGACTGCACCGAGACCGGGGCCTCGCCGCCCACCGGCACCGTCCCCACCATGATCTGACGCGAGCGTCGCCGCGGCGCGATGGGAGTCGTCCGGACGGCCGGCATGCCCAGCATCGTCGCACTCACGAAAGTCGCTCCCTCATCGTCGCGGCCGCCAGGACCCCTATCGGCTCCAGCTCGGGATGGTTCCGGGTGCCGAGACGGGTCATGGTCCCGGCCACGTTCCGTACGATTTGCTGCGGGGTCAGGCCGCACTCCTCCAGGACCTCCGCCCGCAGGCCCTGGTCGAGGAAGCGCTGCGGCAGGCCGATGCAGTGGATCGGGACGGTGACGTCGGCGTCGCGCAGGGCCAGCGTGAGCGCGCTGCCGAAGCCGCCGGACCGGCCGCAGTCCTCGACCGTGACCACGAGGGTGTGGCGGGCGGCGAGCCCGGTGAGCGCGGGGTTGACCGGCTTGATCCAGCGGGGGTCAGCCACCGTCGTCGCGATCCCGTGCTCGGAGAGCAGCCGGGCCGCGCGTACGCAGGTGTCCGCCATCGCGCCGACCGAGACGAACAGCACGTCCGGGTCGGCGTCGCGGTGCAGGATGTCCACGCCGTTGACCGTGTCGACGGCCGGCAGGTCGGGTCCCACCGCGCCCTTGGGGTAGCGGATCGCGGTCGGGCCGTCGTCGATCGCGACCGCCTCACGGAGCGCCGCCCGCAGCGTCTGGCCGTCGCGCGGCGCGGCCATCGCCAGGCCCGGCACGACGTTCAGGATCGACAGGTCCCACATGCCGTTGTGCGAGGGCCCGTCGTCGCCGGTGACCCCGGCCCGGTCGAGGACGAACGTGACCGGGCAGCGGTGCAGCGCGACGTCCATGAGCACCTGATCCAGGGCCCGGGTGAGGAAGGTGGAGTAGACGCAGACCACCGGGTGCAGACCGCCGAGGGCCAGACCGGCGGCCGAGGTCACCGCGTGCTGCTCGGCGATCCCGACGTCGAACAGCCGCTCGGGGAAGCGTTGCTGGAACGGGTGGAGCCCGGCGGGCTCCACCATCGCGGCGGAGACGGCCACCACGTCCGGCCGCTCGGCCCCGATGCGCACGATCTCGTCGGCGAACACGTCCGTCCACGACCTGCGGCGCTGTGCGGCCTGCCGGCCGGTGGCGGGATCGGTGACCGGGACCGCGTGGTGCCGGTCCAGCTCGTGGCGTTCGGCGTGGCCGTAGCCGCGGCCCTTGGTGGTGAGGCAGTGCACCACCACCGGCCCGCCGCTCTCCCGGGCCGTGCGCAGCGCCGACTCCACCGCCGCGATGTCGTGCCCGTCGACCGGGCCGAGGTAGCGGATGCCGAGCTCCTCGAAGAGGCTGCAACGAGCCCGGGCGCCGCGCAGGGCGGACAGGTGGTCGGCCAGCCCGCCGATCGTGGGCGCGTACGACCGCCCGTTGTCGTTGAGCACGATGACCACCGGCAGCCGGGACGCGGCGATGTTGTTCAGCGCCTCCCAGGCCATGCCGCCGGTCAGCGCCCCGTCGCCGACCACGGCCACCACCGGCCGCGGCTGCCTGCCGGACACGCGGGCGGCCTTGGCGATCCCGTCGGCGTAGGAGAGCGCGGTCGAGGCGTGCGAGTTCTCGATCACGTCGTGCTCGGACTCCGCCTGGGACGGGTACCCGGACAGGCCGCCGCGCCGGCGCAGCCGGTCGAAGCCCGCGGCACGGCCGGTGAGCAGCTTGTGCACGTACGCCTGGTGGCCGGTGTCCCACATAATCGGCTCCGCGGGCGAGTCGAACATCCGGTGGAGCGCGATCGACAGCTCGACCGCGCCCAGGTTCGGCCCCAGGTGGCCGCCACTGCGGCACACCCGGTCCACCAGGAAGTCGCGGATCTCGCCGGCGAGGGTGGGCAGGTCCTCGGGCGGCATGGCCCGCACGTCCAGCGGGCTGCGGATGCGTTCGATCATCATGCGTGTGCGCCTTCCTCGATGTTCGCTTCCTCGGTATTCGCTTGCCCGGGGTTGGCTTCCTCGGTATTCGCTTCCTCGGTGTGCCAGGCGGGACGGAACGTGAAGGTGATGTTCTCCGTGGCGGCGTGTTCGATCTCCAGCCCGTCGTAGCCGTGCTCGACGAGCCGGTCGACCAGCCGGTCGACGAGGAACTCGGGGGTGCTCGCGCCGGCGCTGACGCCGACCGAGGTGACGCCGGTGAGCCACGCCGGGTCGAGGTCCTCGACGTTCGGAAGGAGGTGCGCGTCGGCCCCCGCGCTCCGCGCGACCTCGACCATGCGGACGGAGTTGCTGGAGTTGGCCGAGCCGAGGACCAGCACCAGCTCGGCGTGGGCCGCGATCTTCTTGATCGCGTTCTGCCTGTTCTGGCTGGCGTAGCAGATGTCCTCGCTCGCCGGCCCGGCCAGCGCGGGGAAGCGGTCGCGGAGCGTGCCGACGATGTCGGCGGTCTCGTCCAGCGACAGTGTGGTCTGCGTGAGGTAGACGGGGGAGGCGTCCGGCGGAAGTTCCAGTTCCTCGGCGTCCTGGACCGACTCGACGACGATCGTGCTGGCCGGCGCCTCGCCGTAGGTGCCTTCCACCTCCTCGTGGTCGGAGTGCCCGATCAGCAGGATCGTCCGGCCGTCCCGGGCGAAGCGCCGGGCCTCCTGGTGAACCTTGGACACCAGCGGGCAGGTGGCGTCCAGCACTTGCAGTTCCCGCGCGGCCGCGTTGCCGCGCACGGCGGGCGAGACGCCGTGCGCGGAGAAAACGCACACAGCCCCCTCGGGAACCTCCTCCTCCGTTGAGGTGAACACCGCGCCCCGCTTTTCCAGCGCACGGATGACGTGATGGTTGTGGACAATTTCCTTGCGCACGTAGACAGGCGGCCCGTAATGGTCCAGTGCCTGTTCAACCATCGAGATCGCCCGCCGCACTCCGGCGCAGAAACCGCGCGGCTCGGCGAGGATCACCTTCTTTTCGGCCATGGCTCTCCAGCCACTCGGTAGTCGTTCTTTTCTATCGGCAGGCCGGGCGGATCAGGCGTGACCGATGATTGCCATTTCCGGCTCCCAGGCGACCACGACGGCCTCGGGGGCCTGCGCGGCGGTGTCGCTCGTCCACGGCACCTCGTCCTCGGGCACGGCCAGGCGCAGCTGCGGCGCCCTGCGCAGCAGGACCTCCAGGGCGATCGCCATCTCCATCCGGGCCAGGGGGGCGCCGAAGCAGAAGGCCGGGCCGGCGCCGAAGGTCAGGTGCTGGTTGGATGTGGGCCGCCGCACGTCGAACGTCTCCCCGTCAGGGAAGTGCTCCTCGTCCCGGTTGCCGGAGTGCCGGGCCACGATCACGGTCGACCCCTTGGGGATCACCACACCGCCCACCTCGAGGTCCTCGGTGGCGTAGCGGGTGATGCCGACCCCGGCGCCGGGCGGGGAGTACCGCAGCAGCTCCTCGACGGCCGAGTCCATCAGCGAGGGGTCCTCGACTAGCTCAGCGAGCTGGTCGGGGTACCGGAACAGCGTGAGCAGGCCCTTGCCGAGCTGCGCGGCGGTCGTCTTGTAGCCCGCGACCAGCAGCGTCATCATCGTGATGAACAGCTCGTCGTCGTCGAGCCTGCCGTCGTCCTCGTCCCGCACCTGGATGAGCCGGCTCAGCAGGTCGTCGGCCGGCTCGCGGCGCCTGGTGCCGGTGAGCGCCTTGGAGTACTCGATCAGCGTCACCGCGGCCTGGGCGCGTTCGTCCGAGGTGAGCTCGCTGGACAGCATGTCGTGCACCCAGCCGCGGAAGCGCACCTGGTCCTCCACCGGCACCCCGATCATCTCGCAGAGCACCGTGATCGGCAGCGGGAAGGCCAGGCCCTCCATGATGTCCGCGGGCGGGCCGGTCGCGATGAGCCGGTCCACCAGCTCCTCCACGATCTGCCGGACGCGGGGACGCAGCCGCTCCACCTGGCGCGGGGTGAACGCCTTGGCCACCAGACCCCGCCAGCGGGTGTGGACGGGCGGGTCGGCGAACGGGTTGCCGTAGTTGCCGAAGCCGATCGCGGTGTTCATCCGGGCCGCGTCCGGCCGGTTGAGGTCACGGCTGAACCGGGTGTCGGACAGGACGGCCTTGACGTCCCTGTAGCGCGTGACCAGCCAGGCCCGGTCGCCGCTGGGCAGCGTCACCGGGCACACCGGGTCGTGGTCGCGCAGCCAGGCGAACTCCTCGGGCATCGCCATGGGGTCGGCCTTCAGAAAAGGATACGGGCAGGTCTCACCGGCCATGGGGTCCTCCTTCGTTTTTGCCTCGCATATCCCCGTGCTCCGGGAATTTAGCGCTTGACAGCGCTCATGAAAAGCAGGGTATTTTGACCCGGAATCCACACGAAGGGAGGCCTGTCATGGACGCCTTACACGGCGCGGAAATAGCAGCTGAATCGCATTTCGCATATGACAGTGATCAGCCATCCGGAATAGCGGCTCTCCATCCCACCGGGGATGTCAATGACAGTTCCTTGCCAGATGGCTACGCCGCCCTCCTCAACGAGGAGTTCAAGCGGCGCTGGCTGAGCGGGGATCGGATCCTGGACGCCGTGTGCCGCCACGCGCTCGCGCCCGGCGGCAAGCTGATGCGCCCGGTCCTGCTGCTGGACTCCGCCGTCGCCGTCGGAGGACGGGTCGCCAGCGTGCTGCCCGCCGCGGTCGGCACCGAGTGCGGCCATGTGGCCAGCCTCGTCCACGACGACATCATCGACGGGGACGAGACCCGCCGCGGCCGCCCCGCCGTCCACAGCGCCTACGGCATGGACCAGGCGATCGTGGCCGGCGACGCGCTCATCTTCTTCCTCTTCCAGTGTCTGGCCGACTGCCGGCACACCGGAGTCCCCGAGGACCGCATCGTCGCCGCGCTGGACGTGGTCGCGCGGGCCGGGTACGACCTGTGCCGGGGGCAGAGCCTGGAGTCGGAGCTGCGGGGCGACGTCTCCTGCAGCGTGGACAACTACCTGAAGATGATCCGGCTCAAGACCGCCGCCCTGTTCCGGGCCTCCTGCGAGAGCGGGGCGATCCTCGGGCAGGGCCCGATGGAGTGGATCGGCGCGCTCGCCCGGTACGGCGACCACCTGGGCACGGCCTTCCAGATCCACGACGACCTGCTGGCCTACACCAGCGACGCCGAGACCACCGGCAAGGCCGCGGCCAGCGACGTGCGCAACCGCCGCCTGACCCTTCCGGTCATCCTCGCCTACCAGAGCGCGGACGCCGCCGACCGCGTCCGCATCGAGGACATCATGGCCGGCGCGGTCGCCGTCGAGGACGCCTACACGACGATGGGCGAGATCATCGAGCGTACTCAGGCGGTTCCCGCATCCCGGGCGATGGCCTGGCGGAACGCCGAGGCGGCCCACGACGACCTCACCGTGCTGCCGCCGAGCCCGAGCCGCACCCGGCTGGCCCGCCTCGCCACCCTCGCCGTCGACCGGGACCGGTAATGCTGAGGGCGCACCTGGAGACCTGGCGGCCGTACACGCTCTGCTACCCAGGGCTGGTCGGTCTCGCGGGAGCCGTGCTGGCGGGCGACCCCGGCCCGGCACGGCTGGCCGCCGCCTGGGCGGTGCCCACGCTGGGCTGGCTGGCCGGGCTCTACGGCGGCGACTACTTCGACCGGAAACTCGACGCGGCCGCCAAGCCGCACCGGCCCATTCCGTCCGGCCGCATGCGCGCCGGCACCGCGCTGACCTGCATGATCGTCTGCGTGGTGCTCGGCGCGGTCCTGGCGCTGGTGCTCAACTGGCGGACCTCCCTGCTGGCCGCGGCCGCCCTGGCCATGGGCATCGCCTACAGCAAGGTCTTCAAGGCGCGTGGGCTGTCGGGAAACCTGGTGCGCGGGGCGATCACACCGCTGGCCTTCCTGGTCGGCGCCATGTTCGCCGCGCCCCTGCCGCATCCGGCGCTGCTGGCGGCGGCGGTCGTGTTCTGCCTGCAGGACGCGGCCTCCAACCTCGTCGGCACGCTGCGCGACATCGACGGGGACCGCGAGGGCGGCTACCACACCCTCCCGGTACGGCGCGGGCCGCGGGTGGCCCTCGCCGTCGTGACCGTCCTCGCCGGGTACTGGGCGCTCCTGGCCGTGGCGGTGCCCGCCGTCCTGCCCCGGACTCCCGGCACGGCGGCGTTCTGGCCGCTGCTCGCCGTGGCCTGTGCCCTGGCGGCGGGCGCGATCATCCTGCTGTACCGGGGCATCGACCCGGAGCGTGCGCTGCGCGCGCACGGCGTGCTGGTGCTGGAGCGCACGATCCTGGCCGGGGCGTTCGTCGGGCTGGGCACCGGCCCGGCACTCGCGCTGCCGGTCACCTTCGTGTCCCTCGCGGTCACCTGGGCCGCCCAGCACGCCATGCGCGAGCGGTACGAATTCGGTTCCGGCGACGCCCGCGGTGACCACTCGCCTTCGCCCGGTTCCCGTCACGACGTGCTGAGCTATGTGGACGCGCGGCTGGTCGCGCTGGAGGGGCGGCGGCTCACCGCGCTGGACGGCTGGGAGCGGCGGATCGACGTCGAGGTCACCGACCTAGGCCTGCGGATGACCCTGCTCGCCGAGCACGGCGCCATCCGCCGCGTCCCATGCGACGGGGACGGCGCGGGCACCATGCCCGCACCCGTGGTCACCGGCTCCAAGCCCACGGTCACCATCTCCACGACGGCGGGGACGTTCCGCGACATTTTCCTCCTCGGCCGGACGAGCCCGCGCCGGGCCTACCTCACCGGGGCGATCAAGATGAACGCCTCCGCCCGCGACATGCTCCACATCAACCAGCTGTTCAACGAGTTCCGGCGGACGGACGCCGGCGCCGTCACGCCGGTGGAGGTGCGCGAGCCCGAGCCGTTCTCCGAGCCGGGCCCTGACGCACTGCCGCCCACGGTGGTCATCAGCGACACCACGCTGCGGGACGGCGAGCAGATGCCGGGCGTGGCGTTCGCGCCGGAGGAGAAGGTCGAGCTGGCCCGTCGGCTGGCCGCCTTGGGCGTGCCGCTCATCGAGGCCGGATACCCGGCCGTCTCGGCCGAGGAGGCGCACGCCGTTCGGGCGATCGTGGACGCCGGGCTTGACGCGGCCGTCCAGGTGATCGCCCGGCCGCTCCCGGCCGACATCGAGGCGGCGGTCGAGTCCGGCGCGCACAGCATCGCGCTGTTCACCGGCACCTCCGAGGCCCACGTACGGACCAAGCTCCGCACCACCCCCGAGCGGCTCGTGGCCGGGATCCGGGACGCGGTGACCCTGGCCAAGCAGTCCGGCCGCAACGTGGTCTTCGCCGCCGAGGACGCCACCCGCACCGACCCGGCCTTCCTCGTGCAGGTCTACCTCGCGGCGGCCGAGGCCGGGGCGGACGCGATCGGCCTGGCCGACACGGCCGGCGTGGCCACACCCTGGCGGATGGCCGCCCTGGTACGGCACGTCGCCGCGGCTTGCCCGCTGCCGATCGCCGTCCACTGCCACAACGACCTCGGCCTGGCCACCGCCAACTCCGTCGCCGGGCTGCTCGCCGGCGCCTCCGGGGTGCAGTGCTCGGTGCTCGGCGTCGGGGAGCGGGCCGGCAACGCCCCGCTGGAGGAGGTGGTGATGACCCTGGAGGTCGCGTTCGGGCACCGGACCGGCCTGGACCTCACCGCGCTCACCCCGCTCGCCCACCACGTGGCGACGCTCACCGGACACCTCGTGCCGGCCGGCAAGCCGGTGGTGGGCGGGCACGCGTTCGTCCATGAGAGCGGCCTGCACGTGGACGGGATCGCGCGCGACCCCGGCACCTACGAGCCGTACCCGCCGGAGCTGCTGGGACGCGAGCGCAGCTTCGTCTTCGGCAAGCACTCCGGGCGCAGCGCGCTGCGCCGGGTGCTGGACTCCCACGCGGTCGGGCTGGAGGAGGGGCAGTTGGCGGCCCTGCTGGCAACCGTCAAGGAAAGGCGGGAAAGGCGTACTGCCGCGCCGCTGGACGAGCGCGCGGTGATCGAGATGGCAAGGACACTCCTGACGGCGGAAGGACAATCATGATCACCGTCCACGGACTGGCGAAGCGCTACCGGCGCCGCCGGGTCCTGGAAGACGTCAGCTTCACCGTGCCCCGGGGCATGCTCGTCGGCATCCAGGGAGAGAACGGCGCGGGCAAGTCCACCCTGCTGAAGTGCCTGGTCGGGCTGCTCAAGCCGGACGCCGGCCAGATCATGCTGGACGGCCGCGTCGGCTACTGCCCGCAGGACCCCTCCCTTATCGAGAGCCTGACGCTGAAGGAGCAGTTCCAGCTGTTCGGCGCAGGGTACGGGCTGACGCCCGGCCGCGTCGCCGACCGGTCCCGCGAGCTGATGAACGAGTTCGGGTGCGCGAAGTACGAGACGACGCGGGTGGACCGGCTGTCCGGCGGGACCCGGCAGAAGGTCAACCTGATCGCGGCCCTCCTGCACCAGCCCGACCTGCTGGTCCTCGACGAGCCCTACCAGGGCTTCGACTACGAGACCTACCAGCACTTCTGGGCGTACACCGAGCGGTTCCGCACCGAGGGCGGGTCGGTGATCGTGGTCAGCCACATGCACACCGAGCTCGCCCGCTTCGACGCCATGCTCGACCTCGCCGCCGGTCAGGTCACCGCCAGTGGCCGCCGCGCCGGGGACGTCCTGATCTGACCGGGAGGAACGATGACCGTGCGGCTCGAACCCGCTGCTTCCGACACGGTGCGCGACATGCGCCCGTACCGGGCCATCAGGACCGCCACCCGCATGTCGGTGCTGGAACTGCTCCGCCGCTGGCCCTCCATGCTGTTCATGATCTTCATGCCCGCGTCCTACTTCCTGGTCAGCTACCTGACCAGCGACGCGGTCACCGTCGTGCCCGCCAAGGTGTACGACGGGGCCGCGCAGACGGTCGCCCAGGTGCTGGACCGGGACTTCAAGGCGCTCTACCTGGCGGTGCTGGGCATCAGCGTGACCGCCTCGTTCGCCGCCATGACGGTCGTGCGGCCGGGCATGACCGCGTTGCGCAGGCTCCGGCTGGTCGGCTACCGGGCGCACCACCTGCTCAGCGCCCGCCTGTACGTCCTGCTCATCATCACGGCCGTGTCGACGGCCGTCTTCATGGTGATCTTCGTGCCGCTCGTCACCCTCAGGTCCGTGGCGCTCGCCGGGGCCGCCCTGCTGCTCGTCGGCCTGGTCGGCGTCGCGCTCGGCACGCTCGTCGGGCTGCTGGTCCCGCGCGAGTTCGAGGCGTCCATGCTGCTCGTCGCGGCGGCCGGGGTGCAGATGGCCCTCGGCCGGGCCGGCGCCGACGCCGAGCGCTTCCTGCCGTACTGGCCCGGCATCGAGGCGCTGAAGTCGGCCGCGTTCGTCCCCGGCGCCGACGTCACCCGGTTCCTCGGCCTCGGCGCGCTCTACGCCCTGGTCCTGTTCGGCCTGTCCCACATCGTCTGGAACCGCCGCACCCGCCTATGGCGGCGGTAGCAAGGGAAGAGGCGCCATGCAAACCACGCAAACCGGTATGAGCTGGCTCAAGGACTATATGCAGACCGCCAAGTCGGGCGAGCTGACCGCTCCGCCCTCCGCCTGGTGGATCGTGACCCGGGCCTGCAACCTGAAGTGCTACTACTGCTTCGCGGACGCCCGCAAGCGCGACCCCGACGAGCTGGACACCAACCAGGCCAAGGCCGTGCTCGACGACTTCGCCGACAGCGGCGTGATGTTCGTGACCTTCCTCGGCGGAGAGCCGCTGACCAGGAAGGACATCTACCAGCTCGTCGACTACTCCACCGACCTCGGCATTTACACCGCCCTGCTCACCAACGGGCTCAACGTCCGGCCTGAGAAGGTCGACCGGCTGGTCGACGGCGGCCTGGAGATGATCGGCGTCTCCATCGACAGCAAGGACGAGGCCGTCCACGACGCCGTCCGCGGCGTCAAGGGCTCGCTGGCCGGCGCCCGAGGCACGATCAGGCACGCCATCAAGCGCGGCCTGCGCACCAGCATCCGCATCGTCGTCAGCGAGGACAGCTACCCCGCGATCCCCGACCTGTTCCGCTGGGCTATCGACGAGGGCGTCGAGGAACTCATCCTGCTGCCGATCTTCATGGTCGGCCGCGCCGCGGGCGGCGCCGAGGACCGGCGGGCCGACCTCATCGGCAAACAGCTCTTCATGAGCACACTGGAGCGCCTGCGCGACATCGGCGCGCCGCTCGGCATCAGCGTCCCCACCCAGACCCGGCTCGCCTGTCCCCAGGGCATCGAACTGCGCGCACCCGACGACGACCTGCACCACGCCGGGCACGCGGTGGGCTTCGAGCAGAGCGCCGGCTGCAAGGTCGGCCGGTTCATGGTCAGCGTGCAGCCCAACGGCGACGTGTTCTCCTGCCCCTTCGTCCACGCGAAGATCGGCAGCCTGCGCGAGCAGAGCATCACCGACATCTGGCAGGCCCCGCTCCTGCGCAAGGCGCGCGGCGAGGACATGGGCTGCCTGGCACGCTCGATCATCCACACCGGCCAGGTCGACGTGCCCGACCCCACCTATGTGCGGCCCGCCGCCGAGATGCTCGCCGAGCTGCCCGACCTCCCGGCCGCGGCGGCGGCCAAACCCCTACCCGCCGCCGACCAGCCCTTCTTCCCCGTGGACGGGCTCTCCCTGGCGTCCTACAAGGCCCGCGCGGTCACCACCACACCGGCGAGGAGCTGACGATGCGAGACACCATGACCGTGCAAGAGGCCGTGGCCGAGCTGCGCGAGATGCTCGCCGCGAGCGGCAGCAACACCACGATCGCCGACCGGCTGGCCCGCGGGTCGCTCAGCGTGCTGTACGAGTTCCTGGGCCCGGACGGCGCGGTCGAGCCGTACGTCATGCGGGTGCGGCGCGACCTGCGCGAGGTCGCGGCCGGCGCGGTCCCGTACGACCAGGCGGACATCGTGATCAGGACCGAGCCGCTCACCCTGCACCGCCTCACCAGCGGCGAGCTGGGCGGGCGCGAGGCCATCGTCAGCGGCCGCCTGGACATCCGCAAGGCGCCCTCCATGCCGAAGCTGCTGTTCATGCGCTCGCTGTTCAACAGCTACAAGAAGACCCGCCTGCGCGCCGGCCCGCCGTCGGAGTGCGCGGTCGAGGCGAGCACCGAGGCCGCGCAGGCCGCCCAGCAGGGGACGTCCGGCTCGACGTGCGCGGTGGAGCTGGTCATGGAGAACGGCGCGGCGGCATCGTCCCCAGCCCTCGGCGGTGCGGCGCCGGAGTCCTCCTGCGGGGTGGAGACGAGCCAGGCGCGTGTCGCGGAGCCCGCGCCGTGACGACGACCCTGTCGGTCGACGCGGGCATCGCCAAGGCCGCCGAGGGCCTGTTCGCGCGGCAGCGTCCGGACGGGTCGTGGGAGGGGTTCCTCTCCTCCTCGGCCGTCTCCACCGGGTCCGTGATCATCGCCCTGCGAGTGGTCGACCCGGACACCTCCCGCGAACTCGTGGCGGCCGGCGCTTCCTGGCTGCGCCGGCATCAGCTCGACGACGGCGGCTGGGGCGACACCCCCGAGGCGCCCGCGAGCCTCAACGCCACTGCCATCGCCGTCGCCGCCCTCCGCCTCACCGACGCGGCGGCGAGCGAGGAGGCGGTGGCCGCCGGGCTGGCCCGGATCGAAGGGTTCGGCGGATGGGACGCGGTCGCCGACCGGCGTCGGTGCACGCTCAAGGCCGTCTGCGAGCAGTACCTGGCACTGGCCGGCTTGTACCCGGCCGAGCGGGTGGGTCGCATGCCGTTCGAGCTGGCCCTGGCCTCGTCCTGGCTGCGGAAGAAACTGTCCTTCACCGTGCCCGGCCTGATGTCCTGGGGCGTCATGCAGTCGCGCACCCAGCGCTCCGGGCCGCTGCGCCGTGCCGTCAACCGGCTCGCCGAGCCTCGCGCGCTGGACTACCTGGAGGACCTGCACGACCACGAGGGCCCAGACGGCGCCGTCGAGGAGTCTGCGCTGATGGCGTCGGTCGTCTGCCTGGGCCTCGCCCGTGCGGGCGCCGCCCCCGGCATCGTCGCCGACTACCTGCGCTACCTGCGCCGCACCGTCCGACCCGACGGAGCCTGGCCCGTCGACCGCGACATCGAGTTCTCGGTCAGCATGTACCTCACCCACGGACTGGTCGACGCCGGCTTCGGCGACGACCCGCGGCTTCGGCGCACCGGCGAGTGGATCAGGGCGAGCCAGCGCAGCCGCCCGTTCGCACCCACCGGTTGCCCGGCCGGCGGCTGGGGCTGGTCCCTGCCCTCGGGCTGGCCGGACACCGACGACACCTCCTGCGCGGTGGCGTCGCTGGCCGCGCTCGGCGCCGGTGCCGACGACTCCAGCCTGCGGCGCGGTACGGCCTGGCTGCTCACCATGCAGAACAGCGACGGCTCCTGGGGGTGCTTCGCCAGGAACGCCAAGGTCAGCATGGACGCGCCGTGCTCGGTCATGACCTCCCACGCCGTCCTCGCGCTGCACGCCGCCGCAAGCCCACCGCCGGCCCACGGCCTCGGTGACGACTTCGCGGCGCCGCTGGCGCGCGCCGTTCGCTGGTTCGACAAGGCGCAGCGGGCCGACGGATCGTACCCCTGCATCTGGTTCCGCGACAGCACCGCCGGTACCGCCCGCGTCCTGGACGCGCTCGGCCGGCTGGGCCTCGGCGGCACGCCAACCGCCACCCGCGCCCTGACCTGGCTGCTCGGCCACCAGCGGAGCGACGGCGGCTGGGGCGACGGCGGATCGCAGCCGTCCTCGGCCGAGGAGACCGCGTGGGCCGTCCTCGGCCTGGTCAGCGCCGGGCACGCCGACCACCCCGCCACCGGCAAGGGCGTGCGGTGGCTCCTCGACCACCAGCGAGCCGACGGCCTGTGGGACGCCACCCGCCTCGGGGTGTACTTCCTCGGGCTCACCTACTGGTGCGACCACATCGCCGACGGCTACGCGCTGCAGGCACTGGGCCGCTACCGGGCGGCCACGAAGGAGTGAGCGACCGATGCCGGACTACGACGTCATCGTCTGCGGCGGGGGCATCGGCGGCCTGACCCTCGCCCGCGCCCTCGGGCGGCAGGGACGCCGCGTGCTGGTGCTGGAGAAACAACGGCACGTGCCGCAGGTGCACAAGGGCGAGCTCCTCCAGCCCCGGTCCCTGCACATCCTCGGCACGCTGGGCGCCCTCGACGGGCTGCGCGCTGCGGGCGCCCTGACCGCCGAGCGGCTGAGCTGCCGTACCGAGAAGGGCGAGGAGATCGGCGCGCTGGACTATCGGGGCCTCGAGGACCCGTACCGGTACTGCCTGGTGCACACCTACGCCGCCATCAAGGGCACGGTGACCGCCGGACTCGACGCCGAGGTACGGTACGGTGCGCGCGCCGACAAACTGCTCCGCTACCGCTCCGGGCGGGTCCGCGGGGTCACTGTCGTGGCGGGCCGGGAGCGCGAGGAGGTCACCGCCGCGCTCGTCGTGGCCTGCGACGGGTCGGGGTCCCGGCTGCGCACCCAGGCCGGCATCGAGGTGCGACGCACGCCGTACGGGCATCAGCTCGTCGGCTACGACCTCGCCGACCCCGGGCTCGGCCCGGACATCGCCGCGCATCTGACCCGGGACGGGCTGCGCCTGCTGTTCCCCATGCCCGCCGGCCGTGCCCGGCTGTACGCTCAGGTGCCCGCCGGAGGGGTACGCCGGCCCGAGCTGGCCGCCTGGACCGACGACATGCTCCGCCGGGTCCCCGCGCTCGCCGAGGTGGCGGAGCCGCTGCGTGCGAGCGTGCACGACGCCCAGGTGGTGGCGGCCTACCGGTACAACGCCGCCCGCTGGGTGACGCCGGGCTTCGCGCTGACCGGCGACGCCGCCCACTGCGTCCACCCCATGGCCGGGCAGGGCATGAACGCCGCCATCGCCGACGCCTGGACCCTCGCCGAGAACCTCACCGACGCCGGGGAACTCACGCAGGAGTCGGTGGACGCCGCGCTCGGCCGCTACGACGCGATCCGGCGGCCGGCCATCGACTACGTCTCCCGGCTCAGCCACAACCTGGCGATGCTCTTCACCGACACCTCCTGGCGCATACGCGTCGTCGGCCGGCACATGCTGCGCCGCAACCAGGACAACCACCGGCTCCAGACAATCATCACCTACAACATGTCCGGTCTCGGCGTGCGCCGCTTCACCGTACGGGACAGATTCGTCCAGTTCGGCCTGCTGCACGACCGTGAGGAGGCCCCGACCTATGCCTGAACTCCTCGAAGAGACTTCCGCACCGGGGGCGCCTCCGTCCGGTTCCACTCGCCGCGCGTCTGTGAGGAGCCGTTGACGCATGTCTGAAGTGCTGCAACAAGAGCCCCGCGTGGTCGACCGGCGACCGACGGGTCCGCTGGTGATGGCCGGGCTGGTGTGCGGGCCCATCGCGTCCATGGTCGACTCCAACGCGGTCAACGTCGCGGTGTCGGAGATCGGTCAGGAGCTGAACGCGCCGCTCGCCACCGTCGGCTGGATCGTCAGCGCGTACCTGCTAGGCATCGGCGTCTGCCTTCCCGCCACCGCGTGGCTCGCCCGCCGGATCGGCAACCGGCGGCTGTACATGATCGCGCTCGCCGCCTTCGCGCTGTCCTCGGCCGCCTGCGGGCTCGCGCCCGGGATTGAGGCGTTGATAGCCCTGCGCGCGGTGCAGGGGTTCGCCAGCGCCCCGCTCATCCCCCTCGCGCTGACCCTGCTGTTCGGCGGCGAGCGTGAACGGGGGGCACGTCCCCCGATGGTGGCCGGCCTGCTGTTCTTCCTCGCCCCCGCGCTCGGCCCCACCATCGGCGGGCTGCTCGTCGCAGCGGGCGGATGGCGGCTCATCTTCCTGATCAACGTGCCGCTCGTGGCGTTCGGCCTGCTCGGCGTGAGCCGGCTCCCCGCCGACCCACCCCGCACCGACGCCGACCGCGGACCGCTCGACCTGGTCGGGCTGGTGCTGCTGGCCCTCGGCGCCACGGCGGCCATCTACGGCGCCTCGCTCATCACCAGCGGCACCCGCTGGGGCTGGGCGCCTGCGGTGGCCGGTCTCGCGCTGCTCGGCGGGTACGTCCTGCACGCCCGCCGTACCAGCCACCCCGCCCTCGCCCTCGGCCTGCTGTCGACACTCGGGAGCCGCGTCGCCGTGCTGGTCTCGGTGGTGGCCTCAATCGTGCTGTTCGCCGTGATGTTCCTGATCCCGGTCTTCCTGCTGCAGGAGCAGGGCCTGTCCCCAGTGGCCGCCGGGCTGGTCCTGCTGCCCCAGGGCATCGCCATGGGTGTGTGCACGGGACTGGGGGAGAAGCTCGCCGCCGCCCGTGGCCTGCGCACCACCGTCGCCTGCGGGATGCTGCTGCTCGCCGCGGTCACCGGGCTGCTGCTTCTGGTCACCGCCACCACCCCGCCCTGGCTGCTCGCCGCGCTGCTGGCCGGACGCGGCGTGGCGCTCGGGCTCACCCTGCAGCCCATCATCATGGGCATGATGAACAGCCTGACCAAGGAGGACATGGCCGACGGCACCACGGTGTTCAACGTCGCCCAGCGCGTCGGAGGCTCCCTCGGCATCGCCGGGATCGCCGCCTTCTACGAGGCCAGAGCCCCGCACGGCGACGCGTTCCACGAAACCGTCCTGCTCCTCGTAGTCCTCTCCCTCACCGGCCTGGCCCTCACCCCCGTCCTCAGCCGCCCCACCGCCTCCTCCGGGTGAACCGTCGGTGACCTCGGGGAAGTTCTCGACTGCTTCAGCCCTTCAGGCCGGGCCAGGAGTCCGGCCGCGAGCGGTCCTTCCGCCGGGCGTGTGCGGCGCCGCCTCGCCCGAGCGGGGAGGCGATTGCGCGGTTCAGCGCATGAAGGGTTTGAAGATGGAAACCACCTTCGTGGCAGCACGGTCGGCGTCCCCGTCCGCGATCGCCTCGACCAGCTCGTGGTGGTAGCGGTGTGCCGCGTCGTCGTCCTCGCCCTTCTCGTCGCGCATGTGGGCAGCGAAGATGTCGAGCATGCTGGAGTACAGCTTGACGTAGAGAGGGTTGTGCGTCGCTGCCACGATCGCGCGGTGCAGGGCGAGGTCCGCGCTCGCTCGCAGGTCGAGATCATCGGTCGACCAGCTCGCTTCTCGACGGTCGCGCAGCTCGCGCAGCAGCTCGACGTCGGCATCTGACCGGTTCAACGCGGCCAGTGACGCTGCAGCGCTGTCAAGGGCAAGGCGTAGTTCCAGGTAGTGGCGACGGGTGCCACCGGCGAGCTGACGCTCAAGAGTGCCTGTCAGCTCAGAGCTGGAGATGACGAAGGTACCGCGGCCTTGCTCACGGCGCAGTAGGCCTGCGTGCACCAGCGACTGCAGCGCCTCGCGCACCGTGTTCCGGCCTATCCCGAACTCCGACACCAGTGCGGCCTCGGTCGGTATCCGCTCGCCGACCGGCCACCGTCCAGATACCACCTCCTCGCGGAAGTGCTCGGCAGCCTGGTCGATGAGTCCCACTCGACGCATCGGCTGTCGCGTGCCAGACTCTCCGGAACTCATCCCATAATCCCATCATCTGCTGACCTTGCACCGGAGTATAACGTGACATCGCTCTCCTCATCGCTCGTTCCCTTGCACCGTGGGCGGCTGATCTTGTGGGCCTGGCTCGCCATCGCCTTGACAGCGGTCAACCTGCGAACGGCCGTGACCGGGTTCACCCCGCTCCTGGAGATCATCGGATCCGATCTCGGCTTCGGGGTGACGCTGTCCGGCCTGCTCGGCACTGTGCCGGCGGCGTCCTTCGGCATCTTCGGGTTTCTCGCCCCAGCGGTGACGAGGAAGTTCGGACTCGAGCGCACGGCCACTGTGGCGCTGGGCCTGACGGCTCTATCGCTCCTGATGCGCGCCTTGTCTCCAAGGCCCTCGTTGCTGGTGCTTTCGACCGTGCTGGCCCTGGCCGGGATTGGAGCCGCGAACGTCGTCATCGTCCCGTTGGTGAAGGTCTGGTTCGCGGATCGACTGGCCCTGGGGACCTCGCTTTACCTGATCCTCCTGCAGGCGGGTCAGTTCATCGCCCCGCTCCTCGCGGTCCCGGTAGCGGAAGCGGCGACGTGGCGGCTCTCAGTAGGTATCTGGGCGGGACCGGCTGCTGTGGCCGGTGTGGTCTGGCTCATCCTGGCAGTCAGGCTGCCCGCCGATCACCACGCGCCCGCGGCCGTGACGGCGACCGATGCGGGCCCGAGGATCAGCCGATCATCAACCGTCTGGGGCCTGGTGATCCTCTTCGCGATGCTGTCGCTGTCCAACTACGGGATCATCACCTGGGTCCCGGCAGTGCTCAGCGACGCAGGAGGCGGCGCGGCACTGGGCGGCTCCATGGTCGCGCTCTACTCGGCATGGGGCATGCTCGCGGCCTTGGTGGTTCCGCACCTGGCCACGCGCATGATGAACCCGTTCATCGTGGTCGTCGGGTGCGCGATCTTCCTGGTAGCGGGATATCTGGGCCTGCTCCTGTCCCCGCTTGACGGCACTCTGATGTGGATGTGCGCGCTGGGAATCGGGGTGAGCACCTTCCCGCTCTGCATGACCCTCATCAACCGTCGAACCAAGAGCCCGCAGACAGCCTCTGCCGTGTCGGGCTTCGTTCAAGGCATCGGCTACGGGCTGGCGTGCTTCGGCCCGATCGGATTGGGCGTTCTGCGCGAAGCGACCGGATCATGGTCGATCCCGCTCCTTGTGCTCGCTGTGACTGCCATCCCAGGGGTGATCGCCGGCTGGTTCGCTTGCCGTCCGCGCTTCGTGGAGAACTCTGCGCCACAGCCGACGAAGCGCGACGCTGACCAGCAGCGCCCCTGACGGCCAGGCCAGCCCACGACGCGTGCTCGTCGCCACGACGGCGGCGGCGTCGTCGACCGGATATCGGATGGCGATGTACTCGGCGCCGCCGACCAGGGCGGTCTGTTCGGTGACGGTGCGGGCTGGGGTGGTGCCGATGGTGGCCACCTCGGGCCGGTCGACGACGTCGGCGGGGCTGGTCGGGGTGGGCGGCGCCGGGGTCCCACCCGCTGACGCCCACCATGCACGCCGGACCGGCATGAGGTGCCCGCCCAGCCAGCGGGTCATGGCGACCTGGTGCACGATGCCCGAGGAGCGCACCCGCAGGTGCGCTCCGCCGGCGTAGGCCGCGCGGGCGGCGGCCGCGATATCGGCCAGCGCCTCGTGGGAGCCGCTCACCTCTACGGCCCGGTGACGGGGTTGTCGGTCCAGCGGTCGCCCTCTTCCAGGTAACCCAGCAGGGCCCGGGAACCGTCGGCCCATCCGCCGTGGCGGCCGATGCGCTCCAGCGTCTTGCCTTCGCGGCGGGCGGCGGTGGCGAACCCGTGCCGCAAGCTATAGCCGGCCCTACAGCGCGGCGGCTGCGGCAATGCGCGTGACGCTGTCGGCGACGGCCTCGGCGGTCATACGGCCGTCTGGGTCGCCGATGGGGCGCCCGGCCCGGGTGAGCGGCGGGTTGAGGCGGCCGTGCTTGTCGATGCGCACCAGCAGCGGGCCGACGGTGCGCCCGGCCTCGGCGAGTGCGGCTAGTAGGTCGCGCACCGCGCGCACCGGGACGGCGGCGTCGGCCTTGCGCGGCCGGGCGGCGGGGTCCTTGGTCACGGCCAGGCGCTCCGGTAGCCGGACAGCACCTTGCCAGCGGCCTTGGTCTGCGACGGGGGAGCGTCGGATTCCCCGCCCCCGAGACCGTCAGCTTCCTTCAAGCCTTGAGCGACACCGGAACTTCATCCGCGACGATAAGAACTCTCGCGAAGGCCTCAGAAGCTATGGACATCACCCCCTGGCCGCCAAGCTCCGCGTCGAAGGACTGGCCGTCGAACTCAGCAAAGCCGAAACCAGCGCGAATCGCCGCCTCACCACCTCCGCCGTTCACGACCTCGAAACCAAGATCACGAGTTGTGGAACAAGCAAGCCAACTCCCCCACCTGGTCGCCACCTACGCCCGCGTCCTCAGCGTCCAGTTCCCACACTCAGGCGAGCCAACCGGTCTCGCTGACCCTGCCTCCCTCGAGCAGGGGTGTCGCGATCGACGGCAAGCCGTGAGGCGCTACCTATGCTCGAGCAGGAACTGCCGGGTGAGGGTAAAGGCATGTGCAATTGGTTCGGCTCCGACCTCGGACACGCACTCTGGTACATGCTGGGCCTGGCCTCGACGTGAACGACTCTCTCTGAAGGGTCGTAAACGAGGCGCAGGCCCATCTGCGTGTAGAGATCGTTTCTATCCGCCGGGTCCGCCTCGCCCAGCAGCCGGACCATCTCGGTCATCTGCGGGATCATCTCTTTGATCTCCTTCTCCGTGAGTTCGTGCTTCTTCCTGATCGCCCGCATGCGCCCCTCCGCCTTCATGCGCTCGGCGCGGGTCTCGGCCATCCACCGGCCGACCTCCTGCGGGTCTGCGCCTGCCGTTAATGCCATCCGGCCAGGTCATAGCCTTGCGCCGCCGGATTCCTGCTCAAGGACACCCTCGCCGACGAACTGCTCCAAGCCGTCCGCGCTGTCGCCGGCGGACACAACGTCGCCGCGCCGACCGTCACCCGCCGGCTCATTCAGCACTTCGTCGCCGCCGGCCCCCGCGTCACCGGCACCGCGCCGCTCGGCGCACTCACCGCCCGCGAGCGCGACGTACTCGAACTCATCGCCATGGGCTTGTCCAACCAGGAAATCGCTGACCGGCTGGTGATCTCCGAAGGCACCGTCAAGACCCGCGTCAGTCGCATCCTGGCCAAGCTCGGGCTGCGCGACCGCATCCACGCCGTCATCTACGCGTACCAGAGCGGCATCGCCTCACTCCTGCCGGTGCTCGCTGGAGTACTAGCCCGGCAGGCTCACGGTGACGGTCAGGCCGCCCCCTTGTCGTGCCAGAGCGAGGACGGTGCCGTTGTGGGCGGTGACGATCTGGGCGACGATCGCCAGGCCGAGGCCATGCCCCGCGACGCCGGTGCGCTCGGCCAGTCGGCGGAACGGCTCGAAAAGCCCGGGCACCGCTTTTGGATCGATCATGGGGCCGGTGTTGTCGACCATGAGTACGGCGCGCCCTTCCAGGTGGCCGGTCTTCACCCAGACCTCGCCACCGGGGACGTTGTGCCGGATGGCGTTCTCGACGAGATTCGCGACCAGACGTTCGAGGGTGACGGGGTCGCCCAGTGTGGGGGCGGCCTCCAGGTGCGCGTGGACGGCCTGCCCGGTGGCGTCGATCACGTCCTCGGCGATCGTCGCCAGGTCCACCTCCTCGTGCGTCGGCGGCCGTTCCGTGCGAGCCAGCGTCAGCAACCCGTCGATCAGCCCCTCCGCTTGGTGCACGGCTGTGGCCACCTCGTTCCCCATGCCGGTCAGCTCGGCATTCGTGGGCACGGGTTTGGCCAGCACGACGTCAACGGCCGTGCGCATCACGGTCAGCGGGGTGCGCAGTTCGTGCGCGGCGTTGGCGACGAACCGGCGCTGCGCCGCGTGCGCGGCCTCGACCGGGCGCAGCGCACGGCCGGCCACCAGCCATCCGGCGGCGGCCGACAGCACGATCGTGGCCAGCAGCGTCAGCGTCGAGTACTGGAGCAGATTGTCCAGTGTGAGCTGCCGCTGGTTCTGCGCTCCGGCGGCCAGGCCCTCCTGGTAGAGCCGGTCACAGCTGAGCCTGAAGGCCGGGTCGGCGGTGTACTGCGGGTCCTGGCACCTGGCCTGGAAGTCGTCCTGGTTCCCGGCCGGGCGGACGCCGACCTCCGCCGGCGATGAGGGCAGCCCGGCGACCAGGCCGTACGTGATGGTGACCACGACAGTGCCGCAGACGGTGAACAGCACGACGTACAGCAGGGTCAGCCGGGCCCGGACGCTGTTCACAGCCGGTAACCCCGGCCCACGACGGTCTCGATCACCGGCGGCGAGCCGAGCTTGCGGCGCAGCCGGGCCATCGTGACCGACACGATGTTGCTGAACGGGTCGGCGTGCGCGTCCCAGACGTGTTCGAGCAGATCCTCGGCGCTGACGACGGCGCCTTCCGCGGCCGCCAACATCTCCAGCACGCCGAACTCCTTGCGCGTCAGCGACAGCGCGCGCTGGCCGCGGGCGGCCCGGTGACGGGCGCGATCGACGGTCAGATCGCCCACGCGCACCACGGGCGGGGCCGACGGTGCGCGCCTGCCCAGCGTCCTGACGCGTGCGACCAGCTCGTGGAAGGCGAACGGCTTACCGAGGTAGTCGTCCGCGCCGAGTTCCAGGCCGTCCACGCGGTCGTCGACCGAGGCGGCGGCGGTCAGCATGAGGATGCGCGGCCCGTGCCCGGCGAGTGTGCGGCACACACGGTCGCCGTGCACCACGGGCAGGTCCCGGTCCAGCACGATCACGTCGTACGCCGCGCCGTCCGCGGCTTCGAGCGCCGCCGCGCCGTCGCCGACCACGTCGACGGCCAGGCCGGCGTCGCGCAGCCCTTCCGCCAGCCGGGCCGCGAGTACCTCATGGTCCTCGACCACCAAGACACGCATGCGTCACATTGTGCGCGAAGCACATGACATCAGCCCGACATCGGCGGTAGCGGCCGTATCACCACCGTTTCGCTAGTTCTTGGCCCCATGAGACGGATCGTGTTACTTCTACTGGTGGCCGCCACCGCGTGCGGTGCGCCCTCGACCGCTACACCGTCGCCGCCGCCGAGCGCCGGGTCGATGGCCGCGTACGCCGCGTGCATGCGCCGCCAGGGCCATCCGCTGCCCGAACCGATCGACGTGAACCACCTGCCCGCCGACGCGCGGGCCGCGGCCGAGAAGTGCCGTCCGCTGCTGCCCGGCGGTGAGGCCGCGCGCCAGGCGCGGCCCCCCGCCGAGGACATGGCCAAGCTGCGCGCGTTCGCCCAGTGCATGCGCGCGCACCGGATCCAGATGTCCGATCCGCTGCCCGACGGCAACATGCGCATCCTCGGCCGGATGCAGCAAATGACCCGCGCGCAGCTCAACGCCGACCCGGCCTACAAGGCCGCGCTCGCCGCCTGCCGCGATCGGCTGCCCGAGGAAACGGGGAAGAAAGGGTGAGACGCGCTCTCGTGCTGGGCGCCGGAGCGCTGGCGTGCGCGGGCGCGATAACCGCGGCGGCCGCCGGGTTCGGGGGCGAGACCACTGCCCCGCCGGTCGTGCGGCAGGCCGTCGAGCCGGTGCTCCGCCAGACGCTGACCAGAATCGAGCCGGTCAACGGCGTCCTGGGCTACGGCCCACCGATCCCGGTGCCGGGCGCCGGCCAGGGCACGATCACCTGGCTGCCCGCCACCGCCACCGTGCTACGCCGGGGTCGGGCCGTCTTCCGGGCCGACGACCGCCCGGTCCCGCTGTTCTACGGTTCGCTGCCGTTGTACCGGACGCTCCGCACTGGCTTGTCCGGCCGCGACGTGCGCCTGGTCGAGCGCAACCTGTGGGCGCTCGGGTATCGCGGCTTCACCGTCGACGGCCGCTTCACCCCGGCCACCTCGGCCGCGGTGCGCGTCTGGCAGCGGAAGCTGCACCTGCCGCGCACCGGTGTCGTGGAGCCTTCGAGCGTCGTGGTCGCCCGTGGAACCGTCCGGGTGGCGGTGGTGAGCGCGCATCTCGGCGATCCGTCGTCCGGGCCGGTGTTGTCGTACTCGGGGACCACGCGGGTCGTGACGGTCGCCCTCGACGTGGCGCTGCAGGAACTCGCCGTGCGCGGCTCGGCGGCCGAGATCACGCTGCCCGCCGGCCGGATAGTACGGGGCCGGGTGACCAGAGTCGGACGGGTGGCGAGCGTGGCCCAGCAGGGCGGGCCTGCGACGATCGCGGTCACCGTCGCGATCCGGGACCAGAAGGCCCTCGGGCGGCTCGACCAGGCTCCGGTCGTCGTCGGACTGCGTGGCGCGAGCGCCGAGAACGTGCTCACGGTCCCGGTGACCGCGCTGCTCGCCCGGCCCGGCGGCGGCTACGCGGTCCGGGTGGCGGGGCGCGAGGTGCCGGTCGAGCTAGGCCTGTTCGCCGACGGCCGGGTCGAGGTGCGCGGCGTGACCGAAGGCACCCTGGTCGGAGTCCCCTCGTGATCGTCTTCGAGGATGTGCGCAAGGAGTACCCCGGCGTGGTCGCGCTCGACAGGGTCAGCCTCCGCGTCGAGCCGGGCGAACAGGTCGCCGTGGTCGGCCCCTCCGGCTCGGGCAAGTCCACGCTGCTGCACCTTATGGGCGCACTCGACATCCCCACCTCCGGCGCGGTCAGCCTGGCCGGCCACCCGCTGCGCGGCCTACCGGACGCGACGCTGTCGGCGCTGCGCGGCCACGTGATCGGCTTCGTGTTCCAGCGCTTCCACCTGACCTCCGGCGTACGGGCGGTGGACCTCGTGGCCGACGGACTGCTCTACCGGGGCGTACCCGCCGGGACCAGGAGGGAACGAGCCGCCGAGGCGCTGCGCCGAGTCGGTCTCGGCGACCGGCTCGCCCACCGGCCGCACGAACTGTCCGGCGGCGAACGCCAGCGAGTCGCGGTCGCCCGCGCGGTAGTCGGCGACCCCGAGGTGCTGCTGGCCGACGAACCCACCGGCAACCTCGACTCGGCCTCCGGGGCGAATGTGCTGCGGCTGCTGCGCGGCCTGTGCCCCACCGTCGTGGTCATCACGCACGACCGCGACGTCGCCGCCGCGTTGGACCGCCGGATCGAGCTACGTGATGGGCGAGTGGTCGTATGAGATCGCGTTTGCTGCCCCGTGATGTACTGCGCACGGGCGCCGCGGGGTTGCGTGCCCGCCCGGGACGGATGACGCTCGCCGCGATCGGCATCGCGATCGGCATCGCGGCCATGGTCTGCGTCGTCGGGGTGACCGCCTCCAGCACCGAGAACCTGAACCGGCTGCTCGCCGTCCTCGGCACCAACCTGCTGACCGTCGCCCCCGGGCCGTCGGTGGACGGCAGTCCCACCCACCTACCTGTGGAGGCGCCCTCAATGATCGCGGGGATCCCCGCGGTGACCGCGGTGACCGCGACCGGCACGGTGACGGCATCGGTGTTCCGCAGCGACCTGATCCCGTCGATCGAGAACGGCAGCCTCGCGGTCCTGGCCGCCCACCCCGATCTACCGGACACGCTGCGCGCCACCCTCGCCCGAGGTGTGTTCCTCGACGCCGCGACCGCGCGCTTCCCGGTCACCGTGCTCGGCTCGTCGGCCGCGGTACGGCTGAACGTGGCGGCCCCCGGCGAGCGGGTGTGGCTGGGCGGCCACTGGTTCACGGTCGCCGGCATCCTGACTCCCACCGCGCTGGCGCCCGAACTCGACTCGGCCGCCCTCATCGGCTGGGACGTCGCCGAGCGTCTGCTCCGCTTCGACGGTCACCCGACGACCGTGTACACGCGCACTCATGACGACGCGGTCGAAAGTGTGCGCGCGGTCCTGGCCGGCACGGCCGACCCGGAGACACCCGACGAGGTCCAGGTCTCCCGGCCTTCGGACGCGCTGATCGCCAAGCGCGCCGCCGGCGACACGCTCACGGGCCTGCTGCTCAGCCTGGGAGCGGTGGCGCTGCTCGTCGGCGGTGTCGGAGTGGCCAACACCATGATCGTGTCGGTGCTCGAAAGGCGATCGGAGATCGGGCTACGCCGTTCGCTAGGGGCCACCCGGCGCCACATCCGGCTGCAGTTCCTGGCCGAGTCGCTGGCCCTCTCGGCTGCCGGCGGGTTGAGCGGCGTCCTTTTCGGCGCGGCATTGAGCTCGGCATACGCACTCAACAAGGGCTGGCCGGTAATGATCCCGCTCTGGGCAGCCGGCACCGGCCTAGCCGCCGCCATGTTCATCGGAACCGTCGCGGGCGGATACCCCGCCTGGCGAGCCGCCAGAGTCTCACCGACCGAGGCGCTTCACTGAGCCCATCCACTGAAGTATCCGGACTCGCAGTTCTCACCCATGCTTCTACTGCTGCTACACCCTGAGGTGCCCCGGGTTACGTGAAGTCCGGTTTACCTGGCGCCGGTCGGCGCTGGTGTGTTGGCCGAGCGGTAGTAGTTTGCCTCGTATTCGGCAGGTGGCACGTTGCCGATGGCTGAGTGCAGGCGGCGGTGGTTGTACCAGCCGATCCACTCGACGATGGCGTATTCCACCTGGTCACGGGTCCGCCAGGTTTGCCGGTGGATCAGCTCGGCCTTGAACGTGCCGTTGAGTGCCTCGGCCATGGCGTTGTCATAGGAATCGGCCACCGACCCCACCGACGCCATCACTCCCAGATCCGCCAGACGGGTGGCGTAGCGGAAACTGGTGTATTGGGCGGATTCAACTGGTCGTCGCAACACTCCGTCCCTGGAGGTGTTGTGCATTATGGGCCTGGGCAAGAAGCAGCAGGCTGTCCGGTTGTATCGCGGTCAGGTCCCGTCTCCGGGGCGGCCGACGGTCGCCTGGCGACAGGACCGTGTCCGGTTCTGGTAAGCGATCGCTCGAGGGTTGACGTCGGAGGACGCCGCAGCGGGGATCGGTGTGTCGCCAGCGGTCGGGACGCGCTGGTTTCGCCAGGCTGGCGGGGTGAATCCAGGCATTGCCCCGACCGTGTCGGGCCGCTATTTGTCGTTCGCCGAACGGGAGGAGATCGCGTTGTGGCGTGCCCGGAAGGCCGGCGTGCGTGAGATCGCCCGGCGCCTGGGACGGTCGCCGTCGACGATCTCCCGAGAGCTGCGGCGCAACGCCTCGACGCGGACGTATGACGTGGAATACCGGGCGACGGTCGCGCAATGGCATGCCGAGCGCCGGGCCCGCCGGCCGAAGACCGCCAAACTGGCGGCCAGCCAGCAGCTGCGTGAGTATGTGCAGGAGCGGCTGGCTGGAGGGGTCCGCCACCTGGACGGCACGCCGGCGACGGGACCACGGACGGCGCCCTGGAAGGGGCGCAACAAGCCCCGGGCGGCAGGACCGTCGCTGGGCGAGGTCGTGGAGCCCTGAACAGATCGCTCATCGGCTGAAGGTCGACTTTCCCGAGGATGACGCCATGCGGATCTCACCTGAGGCCATCTATCAGGCCCTGTTCGTCCAGGGGCGAGGAGCGCTCAAGCGGGAGCTGGTCGCCTGCCTGCGTACCGGGCGGGCCCTGCGGGTCCCGCGCGCACGCACCCGGCGCAAGAACGGTGGCCACGTGACGCCTGAAGTGCTGATCGGTGAGAGGCCGGCCGAGGCCGACGACCGCGCGGTCCCGGGCCACTGGGAAGGTGATCTCGAGCGCCACGAGGCGCCATGCAACCGAGCGGAGGTGAAAGGACTCCGCCGCTGTGCTGTCGTAGCAGCGTAGCGAAGCTGGGGGCAGGCTGATCCGGGGAACGCCGGTGAGGCTGGCAAGCAGCCCCGACAACGACGGGACGGGCCAGTACTACCGGATGGCCCGGGTCCGGCAAGCGAGACGGGAAGGTGGACGAGAGAAACCAGCGCTGTCACGCCCCTTAAGTTTCCCGCCAGCTCAAAATCCGGTGGATCTGGGCTGGATCGCGGTGCGCACCCGTCCCTTCATCACGGGGCGGGGAACTCCTGGGCCGGTATTGAGGTCGCCGGTCGGGAGGCCACGGTGAAGGTCTGCGGCGTAGCCGTGGCGAAATCGCAGGGGTATAGCTGGCCACCTCACCCGACGATCGGTTCATGGTGAACGTGGGAACCATTCCCCGGTTCCCGTCTGGGCCCGGCCATCCAGGCCGGAGGCAGCGGGTTGGCGCGTTGTCCGCCGACGACTGCGGGGTGGGGCGGAGGACCCGTAGTAGTCCGAGCCGGGGAAAGCCCGAGCACATGGCGAAGGGGGCCAGCGGGTTCACGCACGCGAGACGCTGCAAGGGACGGAGACGCTGGTGAATACCGGTGAACCGTGGCCCGACCCGTACTGGGCGGAGCGACGGGTACGACGGATGCAGGCCAAGCTGCACCTGTGGGCGACCAACGATCCTGGTCGTCGGTTCGATGATCTGTACAACCTCATTCATCACCCGGACTTCCTCGCGGTCGCGTGGGAGCGGGTGAGCGGCAACAAGGGCGCACGGTCGCCGGGGGTGGACCGGGTGATCCCGGCCGCCATCGGCGGCGAGGCCGAGGTCACGGCGTTACTGAACGACACGTGCGAGCAGCTCAAAGCCCGCACGTTCACCCCGCTGCCGGCCAGGGAACGCATGATTCCCAAGGCTGGTTCTCCGGGGAAGTTCAGGCGTCTGGGCATCCCGTCCGCGATGGACAGGCTCGTGCAGGCAGCTCTTGTGCTGGTGCTGGAACCGATCTTCGAGGCGGACTTCAAGCCGGTCTCCTACGGCTTTCGCCCGAAGCGACGGGCCCAGGACGCGATCGCCGAGATCCACGCCTTCGGCACCCGGAACTACCACTGGGTGTTCGAGGCCGACATCGCGGCGTGCTTCGATGAACTGTCACACTCGGCGATCCTCGACCGGGTGCGGAGGCGCATCGGAGACAGGCGAGTTCTGGCCCTGATCAAGTCCTTTCTCAAAGCGGGCATTATGTCCGAGGCGGGACAGATCGAGGGGACGGCATCGGGCACGCCGCAAGGAGGCATCGCCTCGCCGCTGCTGGCCAACATCGCTCTATCGGCGTTGGATGAGCATTTCTGCGCCAAGGACGATCACGGCACCCGGTGGCAGCGAGAGAAGCACCGCAAGACCGGCGGGGCCTATTACCGGATCATCCGTTACGCGGACGATTTCGCGATCATGGTATGCGGTTCCAAGGCTCACGCGGACGCGCTCTGGGAGGAGGTCTCCGACGTGCTTGCCCCGCTGGGGCTGCGATTGTCGGAGTCCAAGACCCGCGTGGTCCACTTGGACGAGGGGTTCGACTTCCTGGGCTTCCATATCCAGCGACGCACCAAGAAGGGAACCACGAAGAAGACCGTCTACACCTACCCGTCGAAGAAGGCACTGCTTTCGATCGTGGCGAAGGTGCGGGCGCTTACCAACAGATCACGACATCTGACGCTCGAAGCCCTGCTGCGCCAGCTCAACCCGGTGCTGCGGGGATGGTGCGCCTACTTCCGGCATGGGGTCTCCAAAGCGACCTTCCACTACCTCGACGCCTACGCATGGCGGCGGGTTGCGGCATGGCTGCGCAAACGACACCTCGGGATCACCTGGAAGGAGCTCTACCGGCGCTTCCTGACCGGCAGGCCAGGCAACCGACCGGCGGAGAACGGGATCGTCATGTTCGACACCCTGCAGGTCGAGGTCACTCGTTACCGATGGCGCGCGAACAACATCCCGACACCATGGATGAGCATCCTGGAGGCAACAGCCGCCAGATGACACGGGAACCCGTGGAGCGCCGGATGCGCGGAGACGCGCTTGTCCGGTGCGGAGGGCGGGCCGGGGAGACGGTCCGGGAGAGATCCCGGAACCGCGCCCCGGTCCGACCCCTACATCATCGGCACCGGCCGCTCAGCGATCGGCACTCTGGTGGAGCGCACGACCCGGTTCACCCTGCTGTTGCACCTGCCCCCGATGGAGGGCTACGGCGTTCAGGAGCGTGTCAAGAACGGTCCGGCGCTGGCCGGCCGCGGCGCCCAAGCCGTGCGGGACGCGATCACCAAGGAGACCACCGGGTTGCCCGGACAGCTACTCCGCTCGCTGACCTGGGACCGGGGGACAGAACTGGCCCAGCACGCGCAGCTGCGCATCGACACAGGCGTGCGGGTCTATTTCGCCGACCCGCACAGCCCCTGGCAGCGAGGCAGCAACGAGAACACCTATTGGGCAATCTGGGTCGCGCGGGGCTTCTTCGACGGGAGAGGCTCGGTGCTGGGCGGCTGGGTGACTCGGAGAACACGTGCCGGAAGGCTTTCCGTTGATCTGTCCACAGTCGCCCGCAGGGCAAGAGCCCTGGCCGGGAGTGACTTGATAGAAGCCTGCTGAGCCGTCAACTCGCAATAGGTCTGTCCCCTGGCCAGGGCCCTTGCCTCTGTTCGTCATCCGCTCCAGCAGAGGACAGGATTTCTCGATGGTGACAGTGGGGATCGACCCGCACAAGCACGTCCACGTCGCGGTGGCCGTCGGACCTGACGGCCGGCAGATCGGCAAGCCGTTCACGGTGAAGAACGACGCTTGGCTGATCACCGCGCTGCTCGGCTGGGCCCGGACGATCATTGACAGTACGCCTGTCGTCTGGGCCATCGAGGATGGCCGCGGATTCGCCCGCCGCCTGGCCGACGGGCTCCTGCTCGCAGGCCACGAAGTGGTCTGGGTTCCCACCCGGCTGACCGCTGCCCACCGCAGACTTCACGCCGCCACGGGCGCCAAGTCCGATCCCGCCGACGCCGCCGCAGCCGCCCGCGCTGCCATCGCTACCCCTGAACTGGCTCGGCACCGCATCGACGAACACGTCCGCGAACTGCGTGTACTGGTTGACTACCGCACCGACCTCATCAAACGCCGCACCACGCTGATCAACCAGCTCAAAGCCCAGCTCCACCTCTGGCTCAACCACACCCCGGGCGATCTGGCCCGGCCCAAAGGCACCAACGCCCTGGCCTTGCTGCTGACCGCCGCCCACATAGGCGCCCACGTCCGCAGGGTCCTTTTGGACATGACCACTGAGCTTTCCGAGCTCAACCAGCGTGTGCACGACCTCGACACCACGATCAAGGAAATCGTCATTCCGCTGGCCCCGGCCCTCCTGGAGATCACCGGCATCAGCCACACCTCCGCCGCGGTCCTCATCGCCGAGATCGGCGACATCACCCGCTTCCCCACCTCAGCCAAGCTCGCCCGCTACACCGGCTGCGCCCCCATCCCCGTCTACTCCTCAGACCAACAACGCCACCGCCTCCACCGAGGCGGCAACCGCCGCCTCAACAGCGTTCTCTACACCGCGGCCATCGTCCAGAAACGCTTCCACCCCGCCGCCCAGGAACTCCTAGCCCGCCATGAACCCGCCAAAGGCAAACGCGGCGCCCGCCGCATCCTCCAACGCCACCTCATCGACGTCATCCACCGAGCAATGACCACCGACCGAGCATCCTGGCAACACCAAATCACACCACCAGCCCGCAGCTTGACATAGAAGCATCAACGGACTGTTGCGCCAGTACTTCCCCAAAGGCACCGACCTGTCGCGATGGAGTGCCGAAGAGCTGGCAGCCGTGGCGTTCGCGCTCAACACCAGGCCTCGAAAGACCCTCGGGTGGAAGACACCGGCCGAAGCCTTCACCGAGCATCTAAACTTGCTGATAAGCAGCAGTGTTGCGACGACCGGTTGAGCCCAAGCAGTACACCGCGATTCGCTTCACCCGGCGGCTTGCTGACGCCGGCGTCGCCCCCTCGACCGGCTCGGTCGGGGACAGCTTCGACAACGCCCTGGCCGAAAACCTGTGGTCCACCCTCAAGACCGAGTTGATCTTCCCCTGAATACGCCCGATTAGGCTTTATGCCCGCCTTGCTGTGAGGGGAGCCCAAGGAGCGTACGGATCTCCTCCTGGACGGTGTCCGGATCGCGGCTCGCGTCGACGACGAAGAGCGGAGCCTTGCGCCGGAGCCGGTCCAGCAGGGCGGCGATGCTCTCCCGGTGGTCATCGATCCGGGCGGTGAGCGCTTCCGGGGTGTCGTCCTCCCGCGCCTCGAGAGGGCCGCCGCAGGAGTCGCAGACGCCCTCGCGCCGGGGCCGACCCCCGATGAGGTTGTAGTCGAGGCCGCAATCGCCGCACATCCGTCTGGACAGCGCACGGTCGCGAGCCTGCGCGTCGGGCACGTCGAGGCAGATGACGGCGTCGACGTCGTAGCGCTCGAGGAAGAACTCCGCCTGCCGCTGGTTCCGCGGGAATCCGTCGAGGACGAAGCCGTGGTTCCAATCGTGCTGCTCCAGGCGCTCACGCATGATCCCTTCCACGAGGGAGTCATCGACGAGCCGGCCTGCCGCCATGGTCTCCCGTACGCGTGTGCCGATCTTGGTGTGGTGGCCGACATGCCACCGGAGGATGTCCCCGGCGCTGATCCGCACGAGATCGAAGTCCCGGGTCAGCATGGCGGTGTGGGTGCTCTTACCACCGCCGGGCACTCCTACCAGCAAATACTTACGCATCGTAAGACCATCACACACTCTGTGTATCGCCCGCCAGCAGGGCACCCAGCGAGGCGCCGCTGCAACCGGCTCGGCTACGCGCTGTGACAGCATTGTCCGATACATCATGCATTTGTCGCGCGACAGCGGGTAGTCATCCCGGGATTTCGCCTGGCTACCGGCGAGGAGCGCCAATGGCCACCAGTGATCAGCGCCGGCCGGAGATCGTCGTCGGACTCGTGGCGACCCCGCCGGACTACCCGGCCCTGGTGGTTGCGCGGCTCACCGCCGAGCTGGCCGACCGGCTCGCCGAGCAGGTGGACGCGGACGTGCGGTGGATCGTCCGTGAAGGCTGGGGGGAAGTGGCTCCGCGGCGCGACGGCGGCGTCGAGGGGCTACTCGACGATCTTGCTCGCCGGCGCGCCGAGGCCCGGTGGGACGTCGCGATCTGCCTGACCGACCTGCCGCTGCACACCGAGCGGGTGCCTCTGGTCGCGCAGACGTCCGCCCGGCGCCGAGTTGCGATGGTGTCCTTGCCCGCGCTGGGGCTGCGCCAGCTGCGAGCGGTCCGCGCAGCCGTTCCGAATCTCGTGGGCCGGCTACTCACCGACGCTACCGAGGAGCGGGTGCTGCTGGCCGGCTGGACACCGGCCGAGCTGACCAGCCAGGTCACCGCCGTTCACCGGGTGGTCGGCGAAGTCGACGCCGGGGAACTGGGCTACGTCGCCTCGCGGCTGATCGGCCGGCTGCGGCTGGTGATCGGAATGGTCCGGGCCAACCGCCCGGGGCGCGCCCTGCTGGGCTTGTCCAAACTGCTGGTCGGCGCCTTCGGCACGGCCGCGTTCGCGCTCACCACCGACACCATCTGGCAGATGGGCGATGCGCTCGGCGGACTCCGCCTCGCCGTGATCATGATTCTGGGGCTGACCGCGCTGGTCGCCTGGCTGATCGTAGCGCACGACCTATGGAAGAAACCGGACCGGGAGACACCGGCTGAGCTGGCCCGGCTGTTCAACCTGGGCACGATCCTCACCCTGACCCTGGCCACCGCGGTGTCCTATCTGGTGCTGTTCGCCGGAACGATACTCGCCGCAGCGCTGCTGATCGACACATCCTTGCTGGAACGGGTCCTGGAGCGGTCGGTCGATTTCACCGACTACCTGATACTGGCCTGGATCATCAGTTCGCTGGCCACCGTCGGCGGCACGATCGGCTCCGGGCTGGAGGACGAGGAAACGGTGCGGGCCGCCGCTTATGGCTACCATCCCGAACCCGGCGGCTGGCGGGACGAGAAGGACGCGTAGTTCCCGCCCCGGGGCAGGGCTCGTCCGCATTGCCGGGCGGGCACCGCGGACCAGCGCCGCCGGATGGACCCGCATCCTGCCGACACGCTCGCCGCGGCGGTCGGATGGGGGTGGTCGTCAGGGTTTGAGGACGACCTTCTCGCAGTTGTCCTGCTTGTTCTTGAAGAGCTCGAAGCCGCGTTCCGCCTCGTCGAGCGGCAGCCTGTGGGTGATGATCCGGGTGGGATCGAACTCTCCGCGCTCGATGCGCCGCAGCAGCGGCTTCATGTAGCGCTGCACGTGGCATTGCCCGGTACGCAGGGTCAGCGCTCGGTTCATCCACGCGCCGGCGGGGAACTTGTCCAGCAGGCCTCCGTAGACGCCGATCACCGAGACCACGCCGCCGCTGCGGCACGACAGGATCGCTTGGCGCAGCGCGTGCGGGCGGTCGCTCTCCAACCTGACGGCCTGCTTGAGCCGGTCGTACGCGGCGATGTGCGCACTGCCGTGGGTGGCCTCGAGGCCGACCGCGTCAATGCACTTGTCCGGTCCTCGACCACCGGTCAGTTCCAGCAGCCGGGACCGTACGTCGACCTCCTCGAAGTTCACCGGCGTGTGGCCCGCCCGTTCGGCCATCTGCAGCCGGTACGGCTCCTTGTCGATGGCGATGACCTTCGCGGCGCCGAGCACCCGGGCGCTGTCCATGGCGAACTGGCCGACCGGGCCGGCCCCCCACACCGCCACCACGTCACTGGACTGGATGTCGCACATCTCGGCACCCATGTAGCCGGTGGGCAGGATGTCGGAGAGGAACAGCACCTGCTCGTCGGTCAGATCGGACTCGATCTTCAGCGGACCGACATCGGCGAACGGCACCCGCGCGTACTGTGCCTGACCGCCCGCGAAGCCGCCGGTCAGATGCGAATAGCCGTAGAACCCGGCGACCGGATGACCGAACATCTTCTCCGCGATCCCGGCGTTGGGGTTGGAGTTCTCGCAGCAGGAGTAGAGTTCGGCGGCGCAGGCGTCGCACGCGCCGCAGGCGATCGGGAACGGCACGACGACCCGGTCCCCGATGCGCAGCCGATCCGGATCGACGCCCGGGCCGACCTCGATCACCTCACCCATGAACTCGTGACCCATGACGTCGCCGTCCTGCATCGTGGGCACATACCCGTCGACCAGGTGCAGGTCCGAGCCGCAAATCGCGGTGGAGGTGATCCGTACGATGGCATCGCGCTTGTTCAGGATCCTCGGGTCCGGCACGTCGCGGACCTCGACCTTGTTGCGGCCCGCCCAGGTGTTCGCCCTCACTCGTCCGCTCCCTTCGCCAGTTCGGAGTCCGAGAGCGGTTGCGCCGGACGCTGCGGGAACTCCTTGCGGGCCTGCTTGCCCCACGGGGCGCCGTCGGAGCGGACCACCTCGCCGGTCTCCAGCACCTGCTTGAGCCGGCGCAGGTCGTCGTCGAGCTGCTGGTGCGGTTCCTCGCCGAAGTACTTGGCGATCACCTTGCCAACCACGCCGCCTGGAATGTCGTACCTCAGAACAACCTGCACCTCGGTGCTCACACCGTCCGGGGCCGGCATGAACCGGACCGTGCCGGCGTTCGGCACGTCGGCATCGCCGATCGACCGCCACACGATCTTTTCGCTCAGCGCATCGTCGACGATCTCCGCGTCCCACTCGACGTCCTTGCCGAACGGGGCGCCGGCGACCCAATGGCTCGTACGGTCACCGGTGGCGCGGACCTCATCGAGATGCGCCATGAACGTCGGCAGGTTCTCCAGATCGCGCCAGAACGCGTAGACCTCCGGTACGGGTTTGCGAATGGTCGTCGTGGCCGTCAGCTCCATAGATCCTCCTCCGCGTACGCCCCGCATCGCCGGCACGGAGTCCATTTGCTTCGCCCGCATAGCCGCCACGCCGGTCAAAAGGTCCACCACTGTGATCCGAAGACGACGCCGGTGACACCGATAAGCCGCCGCCGAATGCGCTCGCCACGGTGGGCGATGGCCATCCGAGCGAGGTCAGGTTCACCTCGTCGCCCCCGACGCAGGGCACGGCTGATTTAAGCTGTGCCTACCCCTCGGGATTCCACCCAACCCACCGACCGACCACCGCGGGTGAATCGCACGGTTACCTGGGCCGCCGCATAACGACTTTGGGACAAACCGTGGGACGGTCAATTCAGTGGCGGTGGGACGGCTGCCGCGAGGGCTGCGCCGATGCGATCTCGCCGCTGGAGGCGTAGGCGGCGACAGCCGGAGAAACCGTGCTGTCCACGATCACTGTGATGAGTCCAGACGATCCACCCCCGTCCCCACCTGGTGCCCGACCCGGATCGCCGCCACCCGGCGTTGGGGGTCGGCGCGGTGGTACACGGTCTTCCGTTCGCGGCGGGAGGTGAGGACGTCACCGTCGCGGAGGGTGGACAGGGCCAGAGAGTCGGCCGGCGACTTGGGTGACTTAAATTTCCGGAATCCGAATAACCGCGGTTCAGAGATAGGGTCGTTGGATTTTCCGCGATTGCTGCCGGGACCCCAGGAGTGTCCTTGGCTTGAGTAGGCTCGCGTATTCGATCTTGTCGCCTGCCGTACCCGCTGTTTGAGCCAAAAATGGATATTTGGGGGTTTCGGGGGAGCCATCCGTGCCCTTTGACTGGGTCTGTAGAGGTCAGAGAGCGGAGGGCCGATCTTTGGGCTATGGCCGATAACACGTGACCGAGGCTTCTCGGTAGCCGGAACAACCGACACAGGGGTTGATCCATGGGAACCCGAGACATCCACGAGAGCCACCAGACAGTGCTGGCGACCTACGCGCCCACGACGCGGCCCGGCACGCGATGGACACACTCGACGAGGTCGTGGAGCTCGGCGCGGCGGTCCAGGCGGCCGTCATCAGGGGCGAGGTCAAGGACGTCGTGCTGCTCGACGTCACCTCGCTGTCGCTCAGCGGAGCCGAGCGGCGCATCACGATCAGCGAGAGCTCCAACCTGGACACACGTGATCGACGCCGAGTTCACCAGGCCGGAGTGACATGACCGGCAAGGACAGGATCCCGCGTCAGTGGCGTGTTCCAGCGGCCGAGGCCATGGGGGCCGGACCGGCCGGGAGCACGGTGGAGGACCCGGAGGCCGAGGCGGGTACGGTCGTCGCCGTCATGCGGCCCGGCTACGGTGACGGCCCCGACCAGTTGCGCCTCGCGTCGGTCGTCGCGTCCACCAAGGCGGAGGACTGATGGCGGATCGCGACTTCTACGAGATCCTCGGGGTGCCGCGAACGGCCGGCCGCGAGGAGATCCAGCGGGCCTATCGCAAGCTCGCGCGCTCCTACCATCCCGACGTCAACAAGGACCCCGAGGCCGAGGACCGCTTCAAGGAGGTGTCGGAGGCCTACGACGTGCTGTCCGATCCCGAGACTCGGCGGCGCTACGACGCGTTCGGCCGGGACTTCCGGCAGGTGCCCGAGGGAGTGGACCCGGCGGCGTACGCCCGGGCCGGGGCCGGGGCGGGCACCGGAGGCCGGGCCGGATGGGCACGCGGTCCGGCCGGGCCGGAGGTCCGGTTCGAGACCGGAGAGGGCATCGACTTCGAGGAGCTGTTCGGCGGCAGGTTCGCAGGGCGCCGGGGCCGTGCGGGCCGCGGCTGGGGTCCGATGCCCGGCGCCGACCAGGAGGCCGAGTTGCCGCTGACGGTCGAGGAGGCCTACCGCGGCGGCCGCCGGACGATCACCCTTCCCCACCGCGGAGGTTCCCGGACGCTGGAGGTCACGATCCCCCCGGGCGTCCGGAACGGGCAGCGGATCCGGCTCGCAGGTGAGGGCGCCGGCGGCGCGACGAGGGGCGACCTCTACTTGATCGCGAGAATCACTGATCATCCCCGCTACCACGTCGAGGGACGGGACATCCATGTCCGGCTTCCCCTCACCCCGTCGGAAGCCGCGCTGGGCGCGACCGTGGCGGTCGAGACCCCGGGCGGGGAGGCGAAGGTCAAGGTTCCGCCCGGTTCCTCCTCCGGACGCCGCCTGCGCCTGCGGGGGCAGGGCATGCCCAACCCCCGCGGCGATCCCGGGGACCTGTTCGCCGAGGTCCAGATCATGGTCCCTAGCACGCTGAGTGCCGAGGAGCGTCGCCTCTATGAGCAGCTGGCCGACGTCTCCGGCTTCGACCCGCGCTCCGGATCGGGAGGGAGGACCCGGCCATGAGCCATCCCCGCGTACGGTTCCCGCTCCTGCACCTGGAGTCCTTCGCCCGGGTGACCGGTGTGCATCCGGAGTTGGTGCGCCGCCTGGCCGCGCTCGACCTGATCGATGCTTTCCGCGACGCGGCGGGGAACCTGTGTTTCCCGCTCTCCAAGCTCGCCGCCGCCGGGCGCCTCCAGCGGCTGCACACGCAACTGGCCGTCAACTACGCCTCGCTGGGCCTGTGGCGGACCTGCTCGACCGCATCGCGGAGCTCGAAGCGGCTCCGCGGACCCGCACGAGAACTCCGGGAGGTACGCCGTGGACGTGAACCGCCTTACCCAGAAGTCACAGGAGGCCCTGCACAGCGCGCAGACCAAGGCGACCCGCTTCGGGCACACCGAAGTCGACGGCGAGCATCTCCTGTCCGCGTTGCTGGAACAGCCCGAGGGGCTGGCCCCTCGCCTGCTCTCGGCCACCGGCGCCGACGTGGACAAGCTGGCGCTGGAGCTGGAGGCCGAGCTGGAACGCCGGCCCCGCGTGACCGGTCCTGGCGCCGCACCGGGCCAGGTGTACCTGACCCAGCGGCTGTCCCGTCTGCTGGAGGCGGCCGATCGGGAGGCCAAGAGGCTGAAGGACGAGTACGTCTCGGTCGAGCACCTGCTACTGGCGCTGCTTGAGGAGGGGCCGGACACCGCCGCCGGCCGGCTGCTCAAAGCGCACGGGCTGAACCGCGAGCGCTTCCTGGAGGTCCTCACGCAGGTGCGTGGCAACCAGCGAGTGACCTCTGGCAACCCGGAGGTCGCCTACGAGGCCCTGGAGAAGTACGGCCGCGACCTGGTGGTCGCCGCCAGGGCGGACAAACTCGACCCGGTGATCGGCCGCGACGGCGAGATCCGCAGGGTCGTGCAGATCCTGTCGCGCAAGACCAAGAACAATCCCGTTCTCATCGGCGATCCGGGAGTCGGCAAGACCGCGATCGTCGAGGGCCTCGCCCAGCGCATCGCCCGGGGGGACGTCCCGGAGGGCCTCAGGGACAAGACGATCTTCAGTCTGGACGTGGGTGCCCTCGTCGCGGGGGCGAAATACCGCGGCGAGTTCGAGGAACGCCTCCAGGCCGTGCTGACCGAGGTCACGTCGGCGGAAGGGCGGATTCTGCTGTTCGTCGACGAGGTCCACAACGTCGTCGGGGCGGGCGCGGCCGAGGGTTCCATGGACGCCGGGAACATGCTGAAGCCGATGCTGGCCCGCGGCGAACTCCACATGATCGGCGCCACGACGGTCACCGAGTACCGCAAGCACATCGAGAAGGACGCCGCGCTGGAGCGCCGCTTCCAGCCCGTCTTCGTGGACGAGCCGTCGGTGGAGGACTCCGTCTCCATCTTGCGCGGCCTGCGCGAGCGCCTCGAGGTGTTCCACGGAGTGCGGATCACCGACGGCGCCATCGTCGCGGCGGTCGTCCTGAGCCATCGCTACATCAGCGACCGCTTCCTGCCCGACAAGGCGATCGACCTGGTCGACGAGGCGTGCGCGATGCTCCGTACGGAGATCGACTCCATGCCGGCCGAGCTGGACGAGCTCACGCGCCGGGTGACGCGCCTGGAGATCGAGGAGGCGGCCCTCGCCAACGAGGACGACCCGGCGAGCCGGTCCCGCCTGGAGGCACTGCGCGCCGAACTCGCCGATCTGCGCCCCCAGGCCGACGCCATGCGCGCCCAGTGGGAGGCCGAGCGGCACGCTCTGCACAAGGTGCAGCAACTGCGCCAGGAGATCGAGGTGGTCAGGCGCGAGGCCGAGCAGGCCGAACGCATGTACGACCTGAATCGCGCCGCCGAGCTGATGCACGGCAGGCTGCCCGAGCTGGAACGCAAGCTGGAGGCCGCAGACAGGCAGCTGGAATCCAAGCACGGCGCGGGACGCCTGCTCCGCGAGGTCGTGACGGAAGAGGAGATCGCCGGCATCGTGTCCCGCTGGACCGGCATCCCGGTCAGCAGGCTCCAGGAGGGCGAGCGGGACAAGCTGCTGCACCTGGACCAGATTCTGCACGAGCGCGTCATCGGTCAGGACGAGGCCGTGCAGGCCGTCACCGACGCCATCATCCGGGCCCGCTCCGGCATCAAGGACCCGCGCCGGCCCATCGGCTCGTTCATCTTCCTCGGCCCGACCGGCGTCGGGAAGACCGAACTGGCCAAGACCCTCGCCGAGGCGTTGTTCGACACCCAGGACAACATGGTCCGCGTCGACATGAGCGAGTACCAGGAGCGCCACACGGTCAGCCGGCTTGTCGGCGCCCCGCCCGGGTACATCGGTTACGAGGAGGGCGGCCAGCTCACCGAGGCCGTACGGCGCAAGCCGTACTCGGTCGTGCTGTTCGACGAGATCGAGAAGGCGCACTCGGACGTCTTCAACACCCTGCTGCAGGTGCTCGACGACGGACGCCTCACCGACGCGCAGGGCCGTACGGTCGACTTCCGCAACACCGTGATCATCATGACGTCCAACATCGGCTCGCATTATCTGAGCGAGAAGCCGGGGCCCTCGGGCGAGATCGACCCCGAGGTGCGCGAGATGGTGATGGCCGAACTGCGCGCACGGTTCCGGCCCGAGTTCCTCAACCGGATCGACGACGTCGTGCTGTTCAAGCCGCTCACCGAGCCGGAGATCGAACAGATCGTGTCACTGATGTTCACCGAGATCAGAATCCGGCTCGCCGAACGCAGGATGACGCTGGAGGTCACACCCGAGGCCGTGCGCTTCATCGCCGAGCAGGGCTTCGACCCCGTCTACGGCGCACGGCCGCTGCGCCGCTTCATCGCCCGTGAGGTCGAGACCCGCCTCGCCCGCGCCCTGGTCGCCGGCGACGCCGTCGACGGCGCGGTCATCCGTGTCGGACTGACCGGCGGCACCCTCTCGGTGACGTATGAGAATCCGGAGGTCTGACAATGCGGTCACAGGCCAAGGACGCGAGCGTCGTCCGATGCTCGAAATGCGGACGGAAGAACCGCCTGCCCAGTGCCGCCTCGGGGATCCCGCGGTGCCGCGAATGCCACCAGCCGCTTCCCTGGGTCACCGAGGCGGGGGACGACGACTTCAGCGAGGTCGTCGAGGCGGCCCAGGTCCCGGTGGTCGTCGACTTCTGGGCACCCTGGTGCGGGCCGTGCCGCATGGTCAGCCCGGCGCTGGAACAGGTCGCGGCCGATCTGGCCGGTCGCCTGAAGCTGGTGAAGGTGAACGTGGACGACGCGCCCCGGCTCTCGGAACGCTTCACCGTAAAGGCCATCCCGACGCTTGTCCTGATCGATCGGGGCCGAGTCGTCACCCGGCGATCGGGAGCGGCACCGGCTCCCGCGCTACGCGAGTGGGTGGACCATGCGCTGGCCGCCTGAGCTCCGCGAGACGCCGGACCCGCTGGGGGCCTACCCGCGGCTGAGCGACGCGCAGCTCCAGGCGCTGGCCCCGCACGGCGAGCGGCGCCGGGTCCGCCAGGACGAGGTCCTGTACACCGAGGGCCTTGCGTGCACCGAAATCTTCGTGGTCCTGGCCGGCAAGGTGGCGACGGTCGAGGGATTCGGGACGGACGACCAGGTGATCGGTGTCCACGGGGCAGGCCGGTTCCTCGGAGAACTCAACGTGCTCACCGGCCAGGTGGGCTTCGTCACCGGCGTGGTGGCCGAGGACGGCGAGGTCCTCGCTGTGCCGGCGGACGCGCTCCGCCGCCTGGTCGCCGGGGATCCGGCGCTCGGTGACCTCATCCTGCGGGCCTACCTCATCCGCCGCACGATGCTCATCGGACTGGGGGCGGGCTTCCGCATCATCGGCTCCCGCTTCTCGGCCGACTCCCGGCGGCTGCGGGAGTTCGCGGCACGCAACCGGCTGCCGCACCGGTGGAGCGACCTGGAGCAGGACCAGGAGGCAGAGCGGTTCCTGCGGAGCATGGGAGTCACCCCCGAGGAGACCCCGGTCGTGATCTGGCGGGGCGAGACGGTGCTCCGCAATCCGAGCAACGCGGAGCTGGCCCAGGCGATCGGGCTCCCCACACCACGGGTTGAGGAGACCCGATGCGACCTGCTCGTCATCGGGGCCGGGCCGGCGGGGCTGGCGGCGGCGGTCTACGGGGCGTCGGAGGGCCTCGCGACGATGGTCCTGGACAATGTCGCGGCGGGCGGCCAGGCGGGCACCTCCTCGCGGATCGAGAACTACCTTGGCTTCCCGTCCGGGATCTCCGGCGGCGAACTCGCGGACCGGGCGGCGATCCAGGCCGGCAAGTTCGGCGCGCGTTTCTACGTGCCCGCACAGGCGTGCGGACTGCACCTGAATGCGGGCGATCACATCGTCACCGTGCGGGAGGGCGGCGCGATCCACGCGCGCACCCTGATCATCGCGACCGGCGTCCGCTACCGGAGGCTCGACATCCCGAACCTGGAACGGTTCGAGCCCACGAGCGTCTACTACGCGGCGACCATGTTCGAAGCCCAGATGTGCCAGCGGGACCCGATCGTCGTCGTGGGGGGAGGCAACTCGGCCGGCCAGGCCGCCCTGTTCCTGGCCCGGCACGCCGCCTGCGTCCGGCTGCTCGTGCGGGATGACGCGCTGTCCAGGAACATGTCCCGCTACCTGGCCGTCGAGATCGAGCGGCACCCCCGGATCCAGATCATGCTGAACACCGAGGTCCGGGAGCTGATGGGGGAAGAGTCGCTCGCCGCGGTCATCGCCGAGAACAACGTCACCGGCGAGCGTTCCACGATCGAGGCCCGCGCGATGTTCATCTTCATCGGCGCGGAGCCGTACACCGCCTGGCTCCCCGACGAGATCGCGCTCGACCGGCGGGGCTACATCCTGACGGGCGCGGACGCCTCCGGGTCCGGCAAGGAAGGCGCGCCCGACTCCGCCGGCCGGCCGTTCCCGCTGGAGACCAGCAGGGCGGGCGTGTTCGCGGCCGGGGACGTACGGAGCGGGTCGGTCAAGAGGGTGGCCTCGGCGGTCGGTGAAGGCGCCATGGCCGTACGGCTGATCCATGACTACCTCCAGGCTGGCGAGTGACTCAAGGCCGGAAGGAAGGAGACCTCCATGGTGCTCATGGCGGTGTCGAGATTCAAGCGCTTCTTCCGCAGCGCCGCTGGTGTCGACGTCGACAAGGACGACCTCCGGCGCTACAGCGACTTCGTGAACGACAAGGTCTACGACCTTCTGGTGATCGGCCAGGCCCACGCCAAGGCGAACCGTCGCGACATCATCGAACCCTGGGATCTACCCGTCACCAAGGGCCTGCAGGAGAGCATCCACCGGTTCCGCCGCCTCGACGAGGACATCGAGCTGAAACCCATCCTGGAGCAGCTCGCCAGGCTGCCTCCGCTCGACCTGTCGATCGGCGAGGAGACCGTCGGCCGCCTGCCCGAGATCGTCGGCGGACTGTCAGTGGCACTGGCTCAGGCCTTCAAGATCGTGGATCCGGAGGTGAAGAACCCCGCGACCGAGCAGTGGGAGCGCACGACAAGTGTCTTCGACCTGCTGCTCTGAGGCGGTGGGGACGGCCTCTTGACCTGCTGTAAGGCGTGGGACCTCTCGTCCGTCCTTGACGGGTGAGGCGATCCTTCGCAATCAACCGCACGGGGAGGAAATCATGAGAGCAGTCGTCTACCAGGGACCTCGGCAGGTCAACGTCGAGAAAGTCCCAGACGCGCGCATAGAGCGGCCCACCGATGTCCTGGTTCGCATCACCACGACCAACATCTGCGGGTCGGACCTGCACATGTACGAAGGCCGGACCGACTTCGAGACGGGTCGCGTCCTCGGTCACGAGAACCTCGGCGAAGTGATCGAGGTCGGACCGGCCGTCGACCACGTCCGCGTCGGCGACGTGGTCTGCGTCCCGTTCAACATCTCGTGCGGCTTCTGCCAGAACTGCGAGAAGGGCCTGACGGCCTACTGCCTCACCACCAATCCCGAGCCGGGCATGGCGGGGGCGGCGTACGGCTTCGCGGACATGGGGCCGTACAGCGGCGGCCAGGCCGAGTTGTTGCGCGTGCCGTACGGCGACTTCAACTGCCTCGTCCTGCCGGACGACGCGAAGGAGAAGCAGAACGACTACGTGATGCTCGCCGACATCTGGCCGACCGGCTGGCACGCGACCCAACTCGCCCAGGTGGAGGCGGGCGACTCGGTCGTGATCTACGGGGCGGGGCCCGTCGGGCTGATGGCCGCCTACTCCGCCACGCTCAAGAGCGCGAGCAAGGTGATGGTCGTCGACCGCCACCCCGACCGGCTCGCCAAGGCCGAGGAGATCGGCGCGATCGCGATCGACGACTCCCAGTCGTCACCGGTCGATCAGGTCATGGAGCTCACCAAGGGCCTGGGCGCCGACCGGGGCTGCGAGTGCGTGGGCTACCAGGCACACGACCCGCAGGGGCACGAGCACCCCAACATGACGCTCAACGACCTCGTCAAATCGGTCAAGTTCACCGGGACCATCGGCGTCGTCGGCGTCTTCATCCCGTCGGACCCCGGCAGCCCGGACGATCTCTTCAAGCAGGGCGAGATCGCCTTCGACTACGGGATGTTCTGGTTCAAGGGCCAGACGATCGGCAACGGCCAGTGCAACGTGAAGCGCTACAACCGGCAGCTCTGCACGCTCATCCACGAAGGGAAAGCGCGGCCGTCCTGGGTCGTCTCGCACGAACTGGGCCTGGACGACGCACCGGACGGCTACGAGCACTTCGACCGGCGGGATCTCGGCTGGACCAAGGTCGTCATCCATCCCGGCGAGCTCAGCTGACACACGGCGCCCGGACCACCGCCGCGAGTGCGCACGCCATCACCGCGGCCGGCCCCGAGCGAGGGCCGGCCGCCGTGATGGCGCATCCGTCGCCGGAAGGGTCCCTCTCGAAGGGTGATGACGATGGGCGACGCTCGCGCGCTCAAGGACAAGCTGTACGAGGCCTTCAACGCCCACGATCTGGATCGTGTTCTTCAGTGCCACAGCCGGGACGGGGTCCTGGTGACCCCAGAGGGCGTCGCGGAAGGACACGATCAGATCGCCTCGTTCTACGAGGAGGTCTTCAAAGGGTTTCCAGACCTGCACATGACGGTCTGGCACACAGTGTTCTGCGCCGATCCCGCGGTGACCGAATGGATGCTCACCGGCACGCACAACGGGCCTCTCATGCTGCCCGGCGGGGGCGTGCTGGGCGGAACCGGCCGTTACGTCGCCGTTCGCGGCACCAGCACCTGCACTGTGGGCAACGACAAGATCATCACTCATCGGATCTACTACGACCAGCTGGAACTGTACAGTCAGCTTGGTGGCGAACTCGTCTTCGACGATCGCTCGTCATCCGCGGGCGAGGGACGGCCGTCGCCCGGCGACTGAGGATTCGATGCCGCCGCCGTCTGGCGTGGCTGCCGGGCGGCTCCGCGGGCATCCTCCGGTCACTCCGCTGACAGTGGTCCGCCGCCGGTACCGCGCCCGACGGCCGGTTCCTGATCGGCCACCCGCTGGGACCATCGCGCGACGGCCAGCGCGGCGACCAGCAGGAACGCCACGCCTGCGTAGACGGCCAACTCGATCCACTGCGCGCGGCTCTCGGCCGCGGTCATGGACACGGTGAGCCGGACGACCACCGACAGGATGTGCCGGACCACCGCGATGACGCCCACGATGATGAAAGGCTCCAGTTGGAGCCGCCCGCCTTCGAGATGCGCCAGAACGGTGACGAAGATCTCCAGAATGATGAGGACGAGAAGCAGCTCTTCGATGACGACGATCGTCTTGGTCGTCCACGATCCGGAGCTCTGCGCCACTGTGATCCACATGAAGACGACGACGGCCGCGGCGACAACAAGCAGCATGAGCGAGACCAGATAGAGCACCACATGCTCGGCCCAGACGAGGAAACGCAGCATCTTCCGCGCCGACCCGTTCCGCATGATCTCGGTCCCCCCCGGAACCCCGCCTGCCCCCGGGCAGTTGCCCACCCTCCATGGCCTCGCCGCTCTCCTTGGACGTCCGCGCGGCCGGAATGCCGGGAAGATGGCCGCGCCTCCGATGCCAAGACCCGCCGATTGCCGTCCCCCAGCACGCCGGTACGCCGCGACAGAAGGTTAGGTACCCGTCCCACCATCGGTGCCGTATCCGTACCGCGCCCTCTTGCCATGCTTCGCCCAAGACGTGACAGCTTGTTTATGGTCGACGCACATCCGAGACGTCAACCGGCGGCTGGCGTCAACCAATAGCGCCTCCGCCGATCCCGGAGCGGTTCAGCACTGCCGAATTAGGCTCAAAGCTTAGAAGCTTTAGAACACCTCGCCCGAGCAGGCCAGGTGCTGCTCGCGTTTTAGGCAGACTTCGCCCATAGCCGGTCCTTCGAGGCGTGCTCCACCAGAACAGGGATGTAGTCACGCACCGTACTGGCCTTGAACGGCTCGTAGCACTGCATCACCACGGCTTCGACTTGATCGGGCGAATATGAATCGCTGAATCTGGCCGTCAGCCGAGTCACTAGATCATGCAGCGCCTCATGCTCACGACTCTCGCTGTAAACCATGACCCCTCCCTAGCCCGTTCCCAGCGCAGCAACCACGCTGCTCCAAATCGTAACCCGCTGTTTCCCGCACGGCCATCTACCGAGGTGTAATCCGACCACTGTCCGAGCATCGCGGAAGCGTCATAGCTCAGTAACGGTTGAAGAACAGCAGGTAGCATGCCGGGAAACCTGGCACACCATGGAACAAATGGCGGTACCACTGAGCGCTCCCCGGACCACCGAAGCGCCTTACCTGGAACAGGCCGTAGCCCAGCTCAGGGAGTGGCCCGCTCTAACGTTGAGTCAGATCCCCGGCGGATTCGCGTTCGCCATCCAGGACATCGAGATACTCCGGCTCACCGGCCACAGCACCGCCCAGCTTCACCTGACCGGACCCATGATCGAGCGCTTGCACCACGCTCTGTGTACCTCCACGCAGATCAACCCGGCACCGATCACGGATGGCTGACCATGCAAATCGAAGCCGCCCCAGACCTCGATCTACTCCTCGTGCTCGTCAGCGTCGCGATCAAAGCCAACACCTGACCCCACGCTCGATGTCAGTCTTCAGATGAGGCCTGTCGGATTCGTTTCGGGTTGGGCAATACCAGTGGGTTACCCGGGCGCGAGCGGAGGCTGCGGCGAGCCACGCTGGATGGATGATCAACGAACTGCCCAGTCCCGCTCTCGCGCAGGTGTTCCGCCTGCACGCCGTGCTGGGTGCCCCGCTCGATTTCGGCGAACTCGGGTACGGAAGGCGCCTGATCGTGCCGCTGACCGGTGGCCGGTTCACCGGTCCTGAGCTCAACGGCAACCTGATGCCCGACGGCAGCGCCGAGTGGCAGTCCACGCTCCCGGACGGCACCGTCCTGGGGTACCTGCGGTACACGCTCCGTACTGACGGGGGTGATCTGCTCCAGGTGCGCTCGCGAGCCGTCAGGTACGGCGGCTCGGCGGACGACTTCCTGGTCCGCGCCACCACGCGCCTGCAAGCGGCTGCCCCGCATCTCGGTTGGGTCAACCGGGGTGTGTTCGTCAGCGTGGGAGCCCATCGGGGCGTGGGCATGATGACCTACGAGACATACTTGGTGTCGTGAGATAGCTGCCTGTCACCAGGTGCGGTCATACTGTTGTGATGACGGGCAGCTCTGTCACCGAGCCACCGCTGCTTGGCCGTCAGGCCGAGTGTGCCGCCATCGACGCGGTGCTTGAATCCGCTCGAGACGGACAGGGGTCGGTCCTGGTCGTCCGTGGTGAGACGGGTGTGGGCAAGACGGCGTTGCTGGACCGCGGAGCCGCCCGTGCCTCGGCCTTCCGTCTCGCTCGTGTGGCCGGCGTGGAGTCGGAGTCGGAGCTGATGGGCGCGGGCCTGCAGCAGCTCCTCGGCCCGCTGATCGAGAAGGCCCGTCGACTGCCTGGCCCGCAACGCGAGGCCCTTGAGACCACGCTGGGGCTGCAGGAGGGACCTGCCGCCGACCGGTTCCTGGTCGGTCTCGCCGTGCTCGGTATGCTGAGCGAACTCGCCGACCAGCGTCCTTTGCTGGTCGTGGTCGACGACGCCCAGTGGCTGGATGCGGTCTCCACGCAGGTCCTCGCCTTTGTCGCCAGGCGCCTGGCCGCTGAGCGCATGGCGATGCTGTTCTCGCTGCGCGAGCCGGGCGGCGGCACCGACCTCGACGGGCTGCCCGCCCTGCACGTGAGCGGCCTCGGCGATCACGATGCCCGCCGGTTGCTGAGCTCGGTGATCCCGGGTGGCCTGGATGAGCAGGTGCGCGACCGGATCGTGGCCGAGACCCGCGGCAACCCCCTGGCCTTGCTCGAACTGCCTGCCGCGATGACGCCGGCGGAACTGGCCGGCGGGTTCGGGCTGCCCGATGCCCGCATGCTGTCAGGACGTATCGAGCACAGCTTCGTGCGGCGTGTGGAGGCGCTGCCCGACGACACGCGCCTGTTGATGTTCGCCGCGGCCGCGGAACCGGTCGGCGACATGCTGGTGCTGATGCGTGCGCTGGAGCGCCTCGGCATCGCCATCGGCGCCGCCGAGCCCGCCGAGTCGGCGGGCCTGATCGACCTCGGCCCGAGGGTCGTCTTCCGGCATCCCACGGTCAGGACCGCGGCATATCGGGCTACGCCGGCGCAGGTGCGCCGGCGTGGGCACGCGGCGCTGGCTGAGGCCACCGACGCCGAGGCCGACCCGGATCGCCGCGCCTGGCACCGCGCCCACGCGACGGCGGCGCCGGAGGAGGATGTCGCGGCTGAACTGGAGCGCCGCGCGGCTCGCGCGCAGGCCAGGGCCGGCGCTGAGGCGGCGGCAGCCTTCCTGGAGCGGGCGGCCGAGCTGACACCCGACCCGCGATTACGTGGGGTGCGGGCGCTGGCCGCCGCCCAGGCCAAGCTGGATGCGGGTGCGCTCGGCGCGGCCGAGTCGCTGCTCGCTCTGGCCGCGATCGCCCCGCTGGAGATGGCCGATCGGGCGCGGCTGGAGCGCGTGCGCGCCCATATCGCGTTCGCGCGCACCCGGGGCAGCGGCACCCCCACCTTGCTCAGCGTGGCGGCCAGGCAGCTGGAGCCGGTCGATCCCGAGCTGGCCCGCGAGACGCACCTGGAGGCCATGTGGGCACTGATGCGCAGCGGCCGCTTCGGCGGTGCAGACGGCGTGCCGGCGGCCGCGAAAGCCGCGCTGGCGCCGGTCGGCGATGAGCCCGTGCGGGCCGTCGATCAGTTTCTCCAGGTGCTCGTCATCCGGCGCACGCAGGGTCACAGCCAGGTGCTGCCGGCGGTGAGGCGGGCGATCGCGACCTTCCAGCGCGAAGGATTACGCCGCGACAACATCGCCTGGTGCTGGCTGGCCTGCCAGCTGGCCATGGACGTCTGGGACGACGAGGCCTGCGCGGCGATGGCCGGCGGTCTGGCCGAGGTGGCCCGCGAGCGCGGCATGCTCACGGTCCTGCCCTTCGCGCTGAATTACTCCGCCGCCCACCAGCTGTTCGCCGGACGCTTCGACCTCGCGCAGCAGCTGATCGGAGAAGCCGATTCGATCACCCGCGCGACGCGCAACGTCGCCATCGCCGACTTCTCCGTCCTGCTCGCCGCCTGGCGAGGAGAGCGCGATCGAACCCTCGGCATGCGCGAACGTATCCTCGCCGACGCGACGGCGCGCGGCGAGGGTTTCGCCGTGGAGGCGGCCGAGTGGGCCGCCGCGACCCTGTATCTGGGCTACGGCGAGTACGGCGCGGCCGCCGAGGCCGCCCGGCGAGCCTACGAGCCGGAGGGGCTCGGGTTCACCGTGTGGGTGCTGCCCGAGCTGATCGAGGCGGCCGTCCGGGCCGGCGACCCGGCCACGGCGCAGCAGGCTTTCGAGCGGCTGGCAGAACGCTCGGCGACCAGCGACACGGCCTGGGCGCGCGGCATCGAAGCCCGTTCCCAGGCGTTGCTGAGCGATGACGGCAGCGCGGAGGAGCTGTATCAGCAGGCGATCGAGCACCTTGCCCGATCCCGCGTCGCCGTACACCGGTTCAGGGCTCAGCTGATCTACGGCGAGTGGCTGCGCAGGCAGAACCGGCGGGTCGACGCACGAGTTCAGCTCAAGGCCGCCTACCAGGCCTTCGACGCCATGGGCGCCGAGGCATTCGCCAGGCGTGCCGAACGGGAGCTGCTGGCGACCGGGGAGACCGTGCACAAGCGAACCGGTGACGCGGGCGTGGAGCTCACCTTTCAGGAAGCGCAGATCGCGCGGCTGGCCCGCGACGGGCACACCAACCCGGAGATCGCCGCACAGCTGTTCCTGAGCCACCGCACCGTCGAATGGCACCTGCGCAAGGTCTTCACCAAGCTGGACATCACCTCGCGCAGGGAGCTCGCGCGAGCGCTTCGGGCCACCGAGCCCGCGACAGCCTGACCGTCGTTCGTCCCATCCCCAGTGGACGGCCCGTGGACGGCCAGGGTGAGGGCCAGGGGCTGTCACGGGCGCGAGAGGCGGTGACCGCGCGCGATCGTGAAGACGTCACCCCCCAAGGGGAGCCCCGAAAGAGCGGCCCCCGCAGCCTCCGTCACAAGGACGGAGGAACCCAAGGAGGAATCCTCATGCGACGTCTCCAGAAGGCCCTGATCGCGACCGCTACGACCCTGGTCCTGGGCATCGGGATCACCGGCCTCACCGCCGGCCCCGCCGCTGCCGCCACCGGCACGTGGAAGCTGTGCGACGACTGGAACATGTGGACCATCACCCGGGACTGTCTGACCGGCACCGACAGCAACCCACCCAGGGTTGCCGACCTGCGGACCTGGGCCTACAACGACGCCATCTCCTCCATCAAGACGAACTCGGTCGCCATCGAGGCTTGGACGAACGTCAACTTCCAGGGCACCTACGGCTACTTCGCACCGAACTCCGTCTGGAACGCGCTGGAGTACCCCTACGACAACTCCATCAGCTCGATCTCCTACCCCGGAGCCTGACGTCCCCCTGCGGGGGTGGACGCGCCCCCACCCCCGCAGCCCCCGTGAAACGATGAACGGAGGTGCGCCATGCCAGGCAAGCCGCGCAGAACAATCCGGTCCTTCGCGTCGATCGCCCTGCTCGTCCTTGCCATCGCCGGCTGCGCTTCTGCCCGGCCCGCGGAATCCGCCTCGGCGGATGTGTCCGCCCAGCACATGGTGCACCTGCTCCAGGTCCAGCTCCCGCCGGGGAAGGTCTCAGGGCAGCAGGGGCAGGGATTGAGCGCCGAACCCGGTCCGGCGCCCTCCGCGCAGGTGCTCTTCGAGGCGGGCGGGAGCGCGGCGAAAGTGGCGGTGAAGCTGAACAGGTGGCCCGTCCCCGTTCCCGTTCAGTACGCGCAGTGCCCCGACTCCGCCTACCACCCCTACAGCCGCTGCAGCCAGACCTTCCTGCCAGGCGGCGCCAGGCTCGTGCTGGACCGCTCTCCGAGCGACGAGGACGACCCGGCAGGTGGCGAGCTCCTCAGCGCCCTGCTCACCTACCGGGACGGCAAGCAGGTCCTGGTGTCGGAGGCCGGTCGCGCCACCCTTCCGCTGACGCATGAGCAACTCGCCGCCGTGGCGACCTCTCCGCTGTGGCATCCGGTTCTCGCGGCCATGCCCGCGCCGCCTGCCCGTCCCCGGACCGGATCGGTCGCCAGACTGACAGCGCCGCAGATCAGCCGCATCATCGAGAGACTGCTTCCGGAAGGCGTGCGCGCCGGGCAACCGGGCGGCGCGGACGGCTTCGGACACATCACAGTCGACGACGGCCGCGGCAAGAGCCTGCTCGCCGTGAACGTCCAGCAGTGGAAGCCCGGCGATGCGGCCATGACGCAGGTGTTCCAGAACGCTGTGACCCTGCCCGACGGCACCCACGTCAGCGTGCGCCAGGGTCCCGCTCCGCGCGGCGGACCAGGCACGATCGAATGGACCGTCGACACCATCGGTACTGACGGCCTGCGGGTCGTGATCTCGGCGCTCAACGCGAGCGCCTACCGCCTTCCCTCCGGCCGCAGCACACCAGCCCTCAGCCTTGAGCAACTCCGGCGGATCGCGCTCGATCCGGCCTGGCGGCAGGCCATTGGCTGACACCACCAGTAAATCCCTTCGATGCACGGCATCGGGGGCAAAGCGGATGACGATGCCATGCGGGTGCGGTTCAAGTGAGGGAACGGAGGACGGGCTGGAGCGCGCGGTGAAAGGTCGGGTACGCGAAATGCATTCCGGCCAGTGTGCTGACCGGGACCTCCGCGTGGATCGCCGTCACAAGCGCGCCGAGCACCTCGCCGCCCGCGCTTCCGACAACGGTGCCGCCGACCAGCACGCCCCGGTCGGCGTCCGCGACCAGCTTGATCGGGCCGGCCTCCTCGGCGATCCAGCCGCGGGTCCCCAAGTCGCCGATCGCTGTGCGGACGTTGACGCCGCGTTCGCGGGCCGCGGCCTCGGTCAGTCCGACCGAGCCGACCTCGGGGGCGGTGAAGGTGACTCGGCCGACGGCCCGGTAGTCCGCCCACGGGCCGTCCACGCCGGTGAGGTCACGGATCGCCACGTCGGCCTGGTACATCGACATGTGCGTGAACGCGCCCTTGCCGGTGATGTCACCGATGGCCCACACGCCTTCCGCCACCCGCATCCGCTCGTCGGGATCAAGCACCCGCGCCTGCGGGTCCAGGCCGACATGCTCCAGGCCGAGGTCCCGCAGGTTGTTGCGCCGGCCCGCGGCGACCAGCAGGCTCTCGGCCGCGACCGCGCCGTCGGCCAGGCTGATCTGGAAGCGGTCGCCGTCGTGCTCGACCCGCTGGGCCCGCGCCGACGTGCGCACCGAGACACCGTCGGCGGCGAACGCCTTCGCCACGGCCGTGGAGGCTTCCGGCTCCTCGACCGCGAGCAACCGGCCGGATGCCTCGATCACGGTCACCTGGACGCCGAAGGCGGCGAACGCCTGCGCGATCTCACACCCGATCGCGCCGCCGCCGAGCACCGCCAGCGAGGCCGGTAGCTCGGTCAGCCGGACGACGTCCCGGTTGGTCCAGTACGGCGTGTCCGCGAGCCCGGGAACCGGTGGCGCGGCCGGGGAGGTCCCGGTGTTGAGCACGATGCCGCGCCGGGCGGTGTACGACGTCAGCGACCCGTCGGGGCCGGTGACGGTCACCACGCCGGGCGCGGTGATCCGGCCACGGCCACGCGCGAAGACGCCGCCGGCATCGACCAGCCGGTCCACCGCGACCTGGTCGTTCCAGTCGTCGGTGGCCTCATCGCGGATCCGGTCCGCGACCGGCTTCCAGTCCGGGCTGACGGTCGACGAGCCGGCGTGGCCCTCGACAAGCCGGGCGACGCGCAGCTTGTCGGCCGCGGCGATCATCATCTTGGTCGGGATGCACCCGAAATACGGGCACTCACCACCGACCAGGCGTTCGTCCACACCCACGACCGACAGCCCGGCCTTGGCCAGGCTCCCGGCCACGTGCTCGCCACCGGGGCCTAAGCCGATCACTACAACGTCGCATTCGCCGGTCTCGCTCATATCCGTGCACCTTTCGGGGTCGTGTCGTCTCGGCATCCGACCATGCCGCACATTCCGTGTCGTCGCACCTGTGACAGCCCCGCGGCTGTTGCCCGGTCCCAGGGCATCGGCCTGCCTGCTCGGGGCGGGACCAGGGGGTCTCCCTGGTGCGACGGCACCACCGGCGGACGAAGCTGGCAACACAACCTCACCAGCGGAGGAAACATGAACACCTCGCTGATCAACCCCAAGACCATCACGGTCGACGGGCTCACCGTCCGCTACGCCGAGAGCGAGCAACGCGACACGCACGCGCTCCTGCTCAGCCCGTGGCCCGAGAGCGTGTACGCGTTCGAACCCACATGGGCCGAACTGGCGGCAGACGTCCACGTGGTCGCTGTCGACCTGCCCGGTTTCGGAAGGTCGCAGAGCCGTCCGGACCTGTTCACCCCGCGAGCCGCCGGTGCGTTCGTGCTTCAGATCCTGGACGCGCTCGAACTCGACAAGGTCCACATCGTCGGCCCGGACATCGGCACCAGCGCCTCCCTGTTCGCGGCGGCGCGACAGCCGGGCCGCTTCCACAGCATCGTCATCGGCGGCGGCGCCGCGTCGGCGCGGCTCGAACTCGGCGAGCCCCTCGCGAGCTGGGTGTCGGACCCCGACATCAGCTGGTACGAGCAGAACGCACGCCGTGTCATGCAGACGACGTTGGACAACATCTTCCCCGCGACGCCTCTCGGAGATCATGTGCGAGAGGACTACCTCGCGTCGTATGACGGCCGCCGGTTCGCCGAGTCGATGCGGTACGTCCGCAGCTACCCGACCGAACTCAAAGTGCTGGAGCGTTTGCTCCCGACGGTCGAGACACCGGTGCGGATCATCGTGCCCGAGCGGGACCAGGTCGTCCCGCGCGCGCACGCCGAGTTCCTCGCCGACCGGCTACCCACCAGTGCACTCGACGTCGTCGACGCCCGGCACTTCATTTGGGAAAGCGATCCGAAGTCCTACGCCTTCCTGGTCCTTGACTGGTGGGACCGCCACCGGCCCGACAACAACCACGCCATCAACGCTGAAAGGTGACCACCATGACCAGCACCACCCCCGCCGCGCAGAAGGCGGATCTGAAGCTTGAGGCCGTCGTGATCCCCGTGTCCGACGTCGACCGGTCGAAGAAGTTCTACCAGGATCTCGGCTGGCGCCTCGACGCCGACTTCGCCTTCGACAACGGCTTCCGCGTCGTTCAGGTGACGCCTCCGGGATCGCCCGCCTCCATCCAGTTCGGAACCCAGATCACCAACCAGCCGCCCGGCACCGCCGAAGGCATCTATCTGGTCGTCTCCGACATCGCCGCGGCCCACGACCAGCTCACGGTCCTCGGCGCCGACGTCAGTGACGTCTTCCACCCCGAAGCCCCGGGAGCCCAGTTCGGCCAGGTCCCCGGCGGCCAGGCCGGCGGGCTCGCCACCGATCAGGCCAGCTACGGGTCCTTCGCGACCTTCCACGACCCGGACGGCAACGAGTACCTGATCCAGGAGGTCACCACCCGGCTCCCCGGGCGCGTCGACTCCGGCACCACCGCGTACGCGTCGCTGAACGACCTGGTCGGCGCGCTGAAGAGAGCAGCGGCCGCGCACGGCGAGCACGAGGCCCGCAACGGCGGCACGTTCGACGAGAACTGGCCGGAGTGGTACGCGGCCTACATGGCCGCCGAGCACCACGGCGACGAACTTCCCCGCTAAGGAGCCAGTTCGCGGCGCTCGTCCATGAGCTCCCGAACGGCCTTGCACACTTAGTGCCACCCAGGCGACTGATCGTTAGAATCGAGACGTGGCAGCAGCGCCGGTGCTCCGAGGACGCCAGCATGAGCGTGATCGGCTGGATCAGGCGCTGCGGCACGTCAGAAGCGGCGAGAGCGCCGTGCTCGTCCTGCGAGGCGAGGCCGGGGTGGGCAAGACCACCCTGCTGCACTACGTCGAGAGCCAGGCCGTCCGATGCCGGGTCGCCCGGATCACCGGCGTCGAGTCCGAAATCGATCTGCCCTTCGCCGCCCTCCACCAGCTCTGCGGCCCCCTGCTCGCGTCGGCCGACGCGCTCCCGATGCCCCAGCAGCACGCGCTGAACGTGACGTTCGGGCACGCCGCCGGAGCCGCGCCGGACAAGCTCGTCCTCGGCCTGGCGGTGCTGAGCCTGCTCGCCGATGCGGCTTCGGAGCAACCGCTCGTCTGTCTCATCGACGACGCCCAGTGGCTCGACGTGGCCTCCAGGCAGGTGCTCGGGTTCGTCGCCCGGCGATTGCTCGGCGAATCAGTGCTGCTGCTCTTCGCCGTACGGGAGCCGAATCCGGACACCCTGCTGGCCGGTCTTCCGGCTTTGACCGTAGGCGGTCTCGAAGACGCGGACGCCCGCGCGCTTGTGATCGCGACGACCCCGGGCCACTTCGACGACCGGATACTCGACCGCATCGTGGTCGAGACCCGCGGCAACCCTCTGGCCCTGCTCGAGCTGTCCCGCAGCAGCCGGGCCGAGCTCCTCGGCGGGTTCGCCCTCCCCTCGGTCGGCACCGACGCCCTGCAGGACCGATACGAGCAACGCATCCGCGCCCTGCCCGAACCCACCCAGCGGCTGCTCCTGCTGGCCGCGGCTGACCCCACCGGGGACGCCGCCTTGCTCTGGCGTGCCGCGCAGGACCTCGGCCTCGGGCCGCAGACGGCGGCTCCGGCGGAGAAGGTGCAGCTCGTCGAGATCGGCCGGAGCGTCCGGTTCCGCCACCCACTGGTGCGCTCAGCGGCCTACGCCGCGGGCGGCATCGAGGACCGGCGTGCCGTACACCGTGCGCTCGCCGATGCCCTCGACGCCGGAAACGACCGGCAACGCCGGGCATGGCACCTGGCCGCGGCGGCAGCCGGTCCCGACGACCGGCTCGCCACCGAACTCGCCGACGTCGCACAGGACGCGCAGTCCCGCGGCGGGATCGCGGCCGCGGCGGCACTGCTGCGGCGTTCCGCCGAGCTGACAACGGACCACCGGCTCGGGGTCGAGCGTACGCTGTCGGCGGCCGAGGCCTACCTTGACGCGGGCGACTTCGCCTCGGCGCTCGGTCTGCTGGCCAGAGCCGAAGCCCTCTCGGCCGACGACCTGCAAGGCGCCCGGATCGACGTGATCCGCGGACTCACCGACCGCGCCGCCCGCTCCGGAAGGGAGGCGCCGGCGACGCTGCTCCGCGCCGCCCGCCGGCTCCAGCCCCTGGACAGCCGGTTCGCACGGCTCACCTTCCTCGACGCGTGGGGGGCGGCCCTCGTCGCCGGACGGCTGGCGTACCCCGGCAGCGACCTGGCCACCGTCTCCGCAGCCGCCCGCGAAGCACCTCCGGCGCCCGGCGAGATCACCGCCGCCGATCACCTGCTCGACGGCCTGGCGGCCCTCGTCACCGACGGGACCGCGACGGCACATCCGCTGCTGCGTGAGGCGGTCGCGGGCTTCCTCGACAACGAGGTTCCCCCCGCTCAGTGGTTACACTGCGGCGTGCTGGTCGCCAACGCGGCCTTATCGCTCTGGGACTACGACCGCTGGGAGGCGGCGAACGCCCGGCACGTCGAACTGGCCCGCGCCGGCGGCGCACTCGCGCCCCTCGCCAACGCGCTGAACGTCCGCCGGGTCATCGCGCTGTGGCGCGGAGACGTGGAGCACGCCCGCGAGCTGGGCATGGAGGAGTCGACGGTAAAACAGGCCACCGGCATGCGCAGGGCTTCCTACGGAGACTTGTTCCTGCTCGCCTACCAAGGGCATGCGGCGGAAGCGTTGCCGCTGCTCACCGAAGCGGCCGCGGAGTCCACCGCGCGTGGGGAAGGGCTCGGCCTGTACTTCACCGACCGAGCCACCGCATTGCTCCACCTGGGCCTCGGGCACTACGCCGAAGCGGCGGCCGCGGCCGTACGGGCCGCGAGCGGCGACCTCGGCCCGTTCACCGCGCAGGCGCTGCCCGACCTGGTCGAAGCCGCGGTGCGAAGCGGCGCGACCATGATCGCCGAAACGGCCCTCGAGCGCCTCGCGGCGTACACCGCGGGCTTGGACCTGGAATGGGCGACCGGCCTGCGAGCCCGTTCCCAGGCCCTCGTCAGCGACGGGGAGCAGGCCGAACAGAGCTACGCCGAGGCCGTCGACCGTCTCGGCCGAACCCGGCTGACGTTCGAACTGGCCCGTACCCGGCTGCTGTACGGCGAGTGGCTGCGCCGCGAACGCCGCCGGACCGACGCACGCCGCCAGCTGAAGCAGGCGTTCGAGGAGTTCGCCGGGATGGGCGCCGACGGATTCGCCGAACGGGCCAGGCACGAACTCCTGGCGACCGGCGAGAAGGTGCGCAAACGCACCGCCGGCACCGTCGACGAGCTCACCCCGCAGGAGGAGCACATCGCCCGCATGGCCAAAGACGGCCGCACCAACACGGAGATCGGCGCCGAACTGTACATCAGCGCCCGCACCGTCGAATGGCACCTCCGCAAGATCTTCGCCAAACTCGGCATCAGCTCACGCAAGGAACTCCGGGATGCGCCGATCCACCTGCGCAGCCGGACTCACTGACGCGGAAGCCCGCCCAGGGGAAACAGCTCATCCGCGCGGCGATGCCTGTTACTAACTCGTCCAGTTCGTCGTCAGGGACCGCACGGTTGACCCATCCATAGCGTTCGGCGAGGTCGGCGTCGAAGTCCGACGAGGTCAGCACGACTTCGAGTGCTCTGCCCCGGCCCATCAGACGAGTGAGGTGCTGAATGGCACCCGCTCCGGGGGGTGTTCCGAGTCCCACTTCAGGCTGGCCCAGGACGGCGTTCTCGCGGGAAGCGAAGCGCATGTCACAGGCAAGGAGGAACTCGCTGCCGGCTCCCCGGGCGCGGCCGCGCAGCTTGCCGATCGTGACGACCGGCAACTGGCTCATCTTACGAAACAGCATTCCCAGGGAGGCATCGCCAAGACCTCCGCCCTTCGCAGCCTCAGCGGTGTACTCGGAGACTTTCGTCATGTCGACGTGCGGGAAGAAAAAGTCGGCGTCCGCGCTCTCGAAGATCACCACGCGTGGAGCAGTCGGGTGTGACAGTTCGTGCAGCAGCGCGACCAGGTCCCGCACGACCTCAGGACCGATCAGGTTCATCGGCGGTGCATGGAATGTGGCGGAAAGGACGTTACCGTCCTGCCTGATCTTGATGGTTTCGTGAGAAGGGTTCATCCCGGCTCCCTGTCATCACTCGGCCCTAGCCTGCGCAACCAGCATGGCAGTGGTCATGGCAGTGGTCATGGTGGCGGCGGAGGTGCGTGGGCAAGCAGGGCGGACTCCTGCGCGCGGTGATCGCGTCCCGCCTCGTTGACGACTAGTAGCCGGTGAGCCACTCCAGACCCTGCTGAAGCGGCGGATCATGGCATCATCCGCGCTCACCTGGCCGAACCTGATCTCAGCGCGGCGGGGGATCGCGAACGACTCGATCATGGCGTGAGCGGGCGTCTCCCCCGCTTCAGTCATGCGGGCATTGAGCCGCTCCCGGAGCACGCCGGCCTCCACCTCGTCGTGTCCTGGCCAGTAGCGAGGTGAGCCCGCCAGGCGGCCACCTCCCGGACGGTGATCGCCGAATCCGATCACGACCAAGGCCGGCCTCGCTTTGGAGTTCACCGCGCTACGGGACTGGCTCAGCGGCGAGCGAGCTTTGGCCGGCAGGGTGCGTCTGGTGCAGCGGGCGCCCGGTGAGGACGAGTTGGGCGGGGCGTTCGAGATGCTGGCGGTGGCGGTCAGTTCAGTGGCGCGGGGATCGCGTTGGCCAAGGCGCTGACCGTATGGCTGCAGACCCGCCGCGCTGATGTGACCGTCACGGTGACCTCCGCGTCTGGAAGCGTGAAGCTCGAGGTTCAGCGGATCAACGACGCCGGCGTGCTGCCGCTACTGGAGGAAGTGCTCCGAGAGCGCGATGAGCCCTGAACTGCCCGGCTACTCCCGGTCCAGGGCAATCTGATCGGCACCTCGACCTACCAGGATCCGCTGTTCCCGACACTGCCGGCGGTCGCCAACAACCTGCACGGACTACGGGAGGTGCTCACCGATCCCGGGCTGTGCGGCTGGCCGGTGGATCGGCTGACCGTCCTGCACGATCCCTCAAACGTCCGGCGGCTCTTGAGACCCTGCGCCGTCTGTCGCGGGACACCGAGGATGTGTTGCTTGCCTACTTCGCCGGGCACGGCACCATTGTGCGGCGAGGACAACTCTGTCTTGTGCTGACCGACACCGACACCGACGCCGACGATCCCGACATCACCGGCCTGGAGTTCGAGCGAGTCCGGGAAGCGCAGCTGACGCCTACACGTCGTTCACCGGGGAACTATTGGACTTGGTCCGGACCGGCATATCCGGTGGCCCGCAGCAACTGCCCCTGAGCCTGATTTACCTTCACCTGCGGCGCCGCCTCCGGGAACGCGGGCTCCCCGATCCCCAACCAACGCGGCACCGACACCGCCGACCGATACGCCTTCACCAGCAACGCCGCCATCCTTTCCCCACCGCACGAGCCCTCCACTCCAGAGCCCCCATCCCCAGGGCCGGTATTTCGAAAGAAACCCCGCGCCACCGGCCACAACCCCCGGCCGGTACCGCCGGCGCAGAACCGGCCGGGATGCCAACCGCCGCCACCCGGCCGCCGGGACGTGCGACGAGACGAGGCCGGCGCTGCCGGATGCCACGCAGAGCCCCCCGAGCCTCACGAAGCCGCCCCCACCGCGACGGGGCAAGGGCCGCCGCTCGCTGCTGCGCGTTTCCCTCATAGGCGGGGGCGCTTGGCCTGTCAGGGCTCCGCAGCCCGACGATCCACGTCGTCCTGTCCGCTGTTGCCGCCGCTGTCGGCTTCCGCTTTGCCGAGGTCGCGGCGGTCGTCGCGGCGGCGGATGGGCTCCGTCTTGAGCCACTTGATGAGGAGCGGGAGTCTTCTCCCCACTGCACTTGGTCGGTCGATTCGTGCTTAGTAGATGACCGACCTCGTCTGGATGACGGTCCCGCCGTCGCAGTAAGCCCACGACCATTCAGTTGTTTCGGCTTTCCTGGGCGGGCCGTAGCGCTCCCAGTAGAAGGGCGGCGTAACTCTGGAGTCAACGCATTTGACCCAGGCTCCGAACCAGCCGGTTCCCTGGCAGTCCCACGCGCGATAGTACGAGTCCTGAGCTTGGATAGTGCATAGTTCTGGTGCCGCGTTGGCTGGTGTCGCGACCGCAATCGCGGACATGACGCCACATGCCGCAGCCAGGCCAGCCATGGCCATGCGTAACTTCATGATTCCTCCTGGAATTCCTCCGCTCGCTGAAACCGCTTGGGCCAGTGTCCGATTTGTCGGTACTGGTCGACAACATGTTTCGACCCAGATGAAAAGTCGTAGGTCACTCGCTTGCCGATCGAATTCCGGAAAGGAGTCGCCGTGCGCGCGGACATCACGCTCGCTACCCCCGTGCGACGCACGGCCAGGGTGTTACAGCTTCAGGGCATGTTCGACGTGCCGTCGGAGGAGAAGCTGACGAACTCCTGATCGGTGCACCTGCCCGTCGAGGAGCGGAAGTGGACTGTTGGCCTGCTCGTCGGCCCGTCCGGCTCTTCCGCGTCGGCCGTGGCATCAGCCACACCGGCTGCCGGGCCGAAATCCCCGGCGACGACTGCATGCCCATCGCCCACCTCCTCGACCAGCTCACCCGGTGACCAGCAGCACACGACCACCTCGGCCGGGCCGCCCCGTCTCCTCGTCGCTGACGGGTTGACCTGACCGCCAGTGTCCACGCCGCGCTACCGCTCCGGCCACGGCCGCCGGCTCGGGCTTCACGCCGGACTCAGCGCAGTGCACGCTGGTCGGCGCAGGCCGCTACCTGGTCAAGTTCGGCGAGTACGGTCTGGGCGGCAAAGAGATCGAGCCGTACCACGACGACGTCACCGACGCAGAGCACCTGCGCGACGAGCTGGCCGCGCTCGTGACGGCACAGGGCTGGTTCGGGTTCTACATCAAGCTCGATGGCCTGGCCGACCGGGTCCGCCTGGACGTGGAGCCTGGCAACCCAGACCTCCTCGGCACGTTCACCCTGCAGCCTGACCCCGAAGTAGAGGGTCCGGTCGAGTTGTCGGGGGCGTTCTCGGACGACGTGTCCGGCGGTTGGCCGCTCGCCCGCGACGAGCAGGCGACGGAGGTGTTCCATGCCAAGGTCGCCGGGCGGGCCGATCTATTCGCATGTGGCGACCTCGCGCCTGCCCGGGTTCACCGGCGCTGGGGTGGCCAGTATGGGTGGGCGGCACCAATACTTGCTGGAAATGCTTCGGCGAAACGGGGGGTATATGTGGCGCTTTCACTTCACTGGCGAGGATTTGGCTCGGTTACGGTTCGAGACTTCACCTGGGCCCGTCATGGAGTCCTGGTTCGGCCTTAGCGTGTTGGTGAGGCGGGGCTCGGAAAGGACCCTGTTCGACCCGTGGCGGCGCGGTGTCGAGCCCCGCGGTTCTCTTCGTTTGCTGTCCGAGCTGATTGGTGTCCATCCCCTTGATGTGTACACCTTGGCCGGTGGGGGAGCTCATGTTGAGGAGGGACTGGACCGGCTGTTGTCGGCACCCGCTTATCAGGTGAGCATCGAACTCGACACATGGGGATGCTTCAGCCGTCTGCCTATCTGGACCGGGCACCTGCCCGATGACGCTGGTATACGCAAGCACTTCGCCGCGGCCGTGCAGGACATGCATGCCGCTCTGGTCGCGCCGTATCGTGATCCGATCCGCGCGCATCTGGAGGCGGAGGTCGCCTCCCGCGGCCGCACCATGGCGCGCGAGGGCGCCGAGCGCATGTTGTCTACGCTCCACCCCGACCTGGTTTGGGGGGAGATGACCCTCACGGTCCCCACCCGTTTCACCACCATGACGGTCGAAGTACACCTGGGTGGGAGGGGCCTCGTGCTGGTCCCCTCGATCTTCTGCCGTCTCCCCTTGGCGAGCTTCGATGATGCCCGGCCTGATGGTCCGCCGGTGTTGTTCTATCCAGCTCTGCGGGACCCTGCTCATGCCTTCGCTGTGTGGGGACGTCGTACGAGTGCTTCCAGTCAGACAAAGGTTCTGGCCGCCCTGCTGGGCGAAACCCGCGGCCGCTGGTTGCGTCCACGGAGGTGGTGTACGAGTTTTCGCTGGTGACAGGCGTGGCGTCGTGAAATGAGGACGGCCATCGCGTGATCCTTTTCGATGTTCCA
>NZ_JBHSRF010000035.1:0-84785 GCF_042658925.1 Sphaerisporangium aureirubrum | reverse complement strand
CGTCGGTGGCCAGGAGGTCCCGGCGCGCGTGGTCACCGAGGAGACCACCTTCACCCAGGACCAGGCCAAGGAAGCACTCCCCAACCGCCAGTACTGATCCCGGAGGAGGTCGCGGCGGAGGAAGCCCCTCGCGGGCACCCGGCCGGCGAGATCGAACTCGCCGGCCGTCGAGACCGCTCGCCGGCGGTCATCCCGCCGCGACGTCCGATCGGCGAGCGACCGCCGCGCGCTACACGGCTCCGGGTGACGCGACGGACTCGCGGTGGCGCACCGGCATCGGAACCCGGTGCACCTCGCCGGTACGGGCGGTCCCGTCACGGTGGTGGCCTATCTCGTCGAACAGCACGTCGACGGCCCTGCGGCCGAGGTCGTAGTGCGGGAGGGCCACCGTCGTGAGCTTGGGGCGCATCCACGCGGCGAGAGGGTGGTCGTCGAACGAGACCACCGAGACGTCCGACGGGACCTTGAGGCCGTGGTCGCTGAGCGCCTGGTACGCGCCGAGGGCGATCCGGTCGTTGAAGCAGATCAGCGCACGGGGGCGGCCGCTCGCAAGGATCGCGCGCGTGGCGTCGAGACCGTACTCCGGCTGCCAGTCGCGGCACACCCGGCCACCCGCGATCTTGACGCCCGCCTCGCCCAGCACCTCTCGGATGCCGACGAGCCGTTCCACGGCCGCGACGCTGCCCGCGGGCACGTTGCGCATGCCCGGCCCGGCGCCGATCAGATAGATGTCGTCGCGGTGACCGGCGTCCAGCAGCACCCGGGCGGCGGTGCGGCCCGCCTCGACCTCGTCGGGAAGGACCGACGAGAGCGGCGACGGGTGCTTGGGGAGCGCGTTGAGCAGGACGGCCGGGGCGGCCGTGATCTCCTTGGGGACCTTGATGGTCCTGGTGAACATCGAGGCCAGGATGATGCCGTCGACCTGACGGTCGTGCATGGCCTGCAGCAGGCGGTGCTCCAGCTCGGCGTCGCCCTCGGTCTCACCGATGAACAACATCACGCCGCGGTCCCGCGCCGCCTCGAGCGCTCCTTTGATCATGTCACCGGCGAGCCGCGTGGTCGCGACGGTGTCGGACACGAACCCGATCGTCCTGGTCGTGCCCGTACGCAATCCCACGGACACGGCATTGGGGCGGTACTGTAACTCGTCCGCCGCTTTGAGGACTCGCTGCTCGACATCATGGGAGATGCGCATCTCCCGCCCGCGCCCCGACAACACCAGCGACGCGGTGGTCGGGGACACACCGGCGCTCCTGGCGACATCGGCCAGCGTGACCCGTCGAGGGCTCACCTGGGGACCTCCAACATTCGTCCGTGTTACAGGGTCTTGACATCGGCGGAGACGTACGGTGAGACTATCGCATTGCTAATACGATTTAGCAACCGAGTACGGGACACCTGACCCCTGGCCGGCAGGGTCCCAATCAACGGAGGAGACGCAAATGTCGCGTCGAGTTCGCCCCCGCTGGCATGGGGCTGCGCTTGCGGTCGTCATTGGAGGGGCGCTGGCCGCCGGCTGCGGCGCGCCCGGCGGCGACGCCCCACAGGCCGATGCCACAGGCACCCCCATCTCGACGGCACCGGCCTGCGGCACGGCACCGATCACGCTCAACGCCTACTTCGAGACCGGCTTCCCCATCACGAAGGCCCTCACCACGGAGTTCTCCGCACAGCACAAGAACGTGAAGTGGGACATCCGCGAGGACCAGTTCGCGGTGATCACGCAGAACGCCCCGCGCGTCCTCGCCGACGACCCGCCGGACCTGATGCGGCTGCCGCAGGTCTCCGAGTTGGTCAAGGACAACCTGCTGAAGAACCTCGACGACTACGCCAAGGTCTTCAAGTGGGACCAGTGGCCCGCCTCCCAGCTCCAGCAGATGCGCCTCGCCCCCGGTGGCAAGACGCGCGGCGAGGGTTCGCTGTACGCGATGGGGCTCAACTTCAGCATGACCGGCGTGTTCTACAACAAGAAACTCGCCGCCCAGATCGGGCTGTCCGCCCCGCCGGCGACCCTGGCGGAGCTCGACGACGCACTCGCCAAGGCCAAGGCCGCCGGCATCGCGCCGATCGCCCAGTTCAACGGCGGGGCCACCGGCGGGCTCGCGTTCCCGTTGCAGAACCTCATGGCCGCCTACGGCCCGGCCGCGCCGATCAACGACTGGATCTTCCAGAAGCCGGGCGCCACGATCGACACGCCGTCCAACCTCCAGGCCGCGCAGCACCTCGAAAAGTGGATCAAGGCCGGGTACTTCTGGAAGGACGTCAACGCCGTCGACTACGCGACGATGATGAGCCGCTTCATCGACGGCCAGGGCCTGTTCATGTTCGACGGCGACTGGGAGTCGGGCAACCTCGACAAGCAGATGAAGGGCGACGCCGGCTTCTTCCTGATGCCGTCCGCGCAGGACGGCGGCAAGCTGGCCGCGATGTCCGCCCCCCTGACGTTCGGCATCAGCTCGCGGGCGAAGAACGCCGACTGCGCGGCGTACTTCCTCAACTGGGTGGCGACCGACCAGAAGGCGCGGGACATCGCCGTCGAGATCGGCGGGTCTCACCCGATGGGCCCGGCCGACGCGTACATGCCGGCGGTGGCGCCGGGCACGGTCACCGAGAGCACGCTGGCGGCCGGCGCGAAGATCGGTGAGGACAACGGCGCGATGGACTTCATCGCCAACGCGACCGGCGCGATCTACGCCAAGAGCTGGACCCCTCAGCTGCAGAAGATGGTCGCCGGCAAGCAGACCCCCGAGGGGCTGCTGAAGTCCGTGCAGAGCGATTACCAGAGCCAGGTCGGGGGGAACTGAGCACCGATGACACGGCCGACTCCCGACACAGCGGTCGATCTCGCCGAGAGTCGGCCCGGACGGGCAGCCGTGGCGAAGGCACGGAACCCCCTGCGGCGCGGGGGGTTCCGTGGCCGGAGCTGGATCGGCTGGCTGTTCGTCCTTCCCGCGCTCGCCTTCTACGCGGTCTTCGTGCTGCGTCCGATCGCCCTGACGCTGCAGTACTCGCTGTACACGTGGGACGGCATCGGGCCGTCCGCGTGGGCGGGTCTCGGCAACTACCTGAAGGTCTTCACCGACCCGGATCTGTTCGACTCCATCCTGAACGCCGTCAAGCTGATCGTGTTCTTCAGCGCGATCCCCGTCCTGCTGGGCCTCGCGATCGCTTCGACGATCCGGCGGATCGCCACGAGCCGGCTCGCGCTCGTGGCGAGGACCGTCATCTTCCTTCCGCAGGTCATCCCGCTCGTCGCGGCCGGCATCGCCTGGAGCTGGCTGCTCTCCTCCACCGGGCTGGTCAACCAGCTGCTCTCGCTCATCGGCCTCGGCGACGTGACCCGCGCCTGGCTGGGCGACTTCTCGACCGCCCTGCCTGCGGTCGGCGTGATCGGCGCCTGGGTGCTGCTCGGCCTGTGCACGCTCCTGCTCCTCGCGGGCATGAGCAAGATCGACCCGGCGCTGTACGAGGCCGCCCGGCTGGACGGCGCCGGGCCGTGGCGTGAGTTCGTCTCGATCACCGTGCCCAGCCTGCGGCAGGAGATCGGCGTCTGCGTGACCGTCACCGTCATCGCGGCCCTCGCGAGCTTCGACATCATCTACATCTCGACACAGGGCGGCCCCGGCAACACGACCATGGTCCCCGGCCTGGAGATCTACTACCTGGCCTTCTCCGAACGCCAGGTGGGCACGGCGTCGGCGCTGGCCGTGGTGCTCATGGTCCTCGTCATCGCCTGCGCCCTTCCCATCCAGTGGCTCACCAGGGACAGGTCCTCATGATCACAGCACGCCGGGAGGCGTGGACAGGAAGGGTGCTCCTCGTCCTGCTGATGGCGATCACCCTCCTGCCGTTCGTCAGCCTGTTCGTCACGGCCCTGCACCCGCCGGGCACCTACCCGCTCGGCCTGGACTGGCCCGCCGACCCGCACTGGGGCAACTTCGCCGCGGCGTTCGAGGCGGCGCGCATGGGCGAGCTGCTGAAGTCGAGCACGCTCATCGTGCTCGGCGTGGTCCCGCTCTCGCTCGTGCTGGCCACGATGGCGGGCTTCGCCATCGGCCATCTGCGGATGCCGGGGCGGCACGTGGTGTTCCTCGCGTTCGTGCTCGGCCTGACGCTCCCGTTCGAGGGCATCATCACGCCGCTGTACTACCAGGTGCGCGACATGGGCCTGCTGAACACCCGGTGGGCGATCATCCTGCCGCTGATCGGGTTGTTCATGCCATTCTCGGTCTTCTGGATGCGCGCCCACTTCGTGAACATGCCCGAGGAGCTGTCGGAGAGCGCGCGGATCGACGGGGCGAACGTGTGGCAGCTGTTCTGGCGCGTGCACGTGCCGCTGGCCATGCCGGCGATCTCGTCCCTGGCCATCCTGCTGTTCCTGTGGACCTGGAACCAGTTCCTGCTGGCGATCGTCCTCGTCGACGACCCGCTGAACCGCACCATGTCCGGCGCCCTCGGCGCCTTCCAGGGACAGTGGGGGACCGACATCCCGCTGTTGTGCGCGGGATCGCTGCTGATCCTCACCCCCACCCTGCTGATCTTCCTCTTCTTCCAGCGCCGGTTCGTCACGGCTCTGCTCCAAGGTTCGCTGAAGGGCTGATGAGCGACACCACGTACGGCGCGATCGAGGCGGGCGGCACCAAGTGGGTCTGCGCGGTCGCCGACGCCGAAGGACGGCTCCTGACCACCGGCGTGATCCCCACGACGACGCCGGCGGACACCGTCGGCGCGGCGGTGCGGTTCTTCCGGCGGCACGGGCCGCCCGCGGCGATCGGCGTCGGGACCTTCGGCCCGGTCGACCTGCGGCCGGACTCCCCCCTGTACGGCCACATCACCACCACCCCCAAGCCGGGGTGGGCGTACACCGACGTCGTCTCGCCGCTGCGTGCGGCGCTGGACGTCCCGGTCGGCCTGGACACGGACGTGAACGCCGCCGCCCTCGGCGAGTGGCGCCGGGGCGCCGGCGCCGGCCTCGGCACGCTCGCCTACATGACCGTCGGCACCGGGATAGGCGTGGGCGTCGTGGTGCGCGGCCGGCCGCTGCACGGCCTCTCCCACCCCGAGTTCGGGCACATCCGCGTCCCCCGCGACGCCGAAGCCGACCCGTTCGCCGGGAGCTGTCCCTTCCACGGGGACTGCCTCGAAGGGCTCGCGTCCGGCGCGGCGATGCGGCGGCGCTGGGGACGCCCGCCGGAGGAACTGGACGACGCGCGGGCCTGGGAGCTCGAAGCGGGCTACCTCGCCCTCGCCGTCGTCAACCTGACCTACGCGCTGTCACCCGAGCGCGTCGTCCTCGGCGGCGGCGTCGCCAAGCACCCCCCTCTCATCGCGCTGGTGCGGGCGCGCGTGGCCGGCCTCGCCGCCGGCTACCCGGCCGTACCGGCACTCACCGATCCGCGAGCGATGGACGAGTATCTCGTCGCGCCGTCCCTAGGCGACCACTCCGGGGTCGTCGGCGCGGTCGAGCTCGCACGTGACGCGCTGCGCGACGCCAAGGAGTCCGCGTGAACGACATCCGGCCGGCGCGGTGGACGCGCCGGCACCTCGACCTGATCAGTGAGACCACCGCTTCGACGGTGCCGGTCGTCACCGGCTGGCCCGCGCCGCGCGTGCTGCCCCATGACGACGTCTGGGACCTGTGGCCGGTGCAGGAGGAGGACGGCTCGCCGTCCACGGTGCTCGGCCGGGAGCTGTGGATGGGGCTGTCGGCGCCCGCCGACGGGCACCCCGAGGACCGCCACGACCACGCGCGCCTCCGGCTGCTCGCGCGCCGCGGCGAGGCATGGGAGGACCTCGGGCACGTGTTCGCCGACGGCGCGTCGGCGGGCAGCCGCGAGTGGTCCGGATCGGCGGTGCGCAGGCCGGACGGCACGGTCTCGGTGTTCTACACGGTCGCGGGCACGCGCGGGGAGGCGCGTCCGACGTTCCTCCAGCGCGTCGCCGAGGCCCGGCCGCGGCTGCTCACCGGAGACGGCCGGATCGCGCTGGAGCGGGACGTGGAACACCGCGAGGTCCTGCGCTCGGACGGCCACATGTACCTGCCCGCCGACGAGATCGAAGGGGGACCCGGCCGGATCCGCGCCTTCCGCGACCCCGGCTGGTTCCGCGACCCCGCCGACGGGCGCGAGTACCTGCTGGTCGCCGCGTCCGTCCCGTGGCGCGACCGGTTCGAGGGCGCGGTCGCCCTCGCCGAGGCCCGCCCCGGCGGCTGGTCCCTGTGCCCGCCGCTCCTGGTGGCCACCGGCGTCAACCACGAGATCGAGCGCCCGCACATCGTGGTCCACGACTCCACGTACTACCTCTTCTTCGTGACCCAGCGTCACGGCTTCCACCCGCCCGGCTCCGCCCCCACCGGCCTGTACGGCTTCGCCGCCCCCGCCCTGACCGGCCCCTACCGGCCGCTCAACGGCAGCGGCCTCGTGGTCCGCAACCCGCCCGCCCACCCCGACCAGGCGTACGCCTGGCTGGTGCTGACCGATCTGCGCGTGGTGAGCTTCCTCAACTACCGGTCCCGCGTCGGCGAGGCCGTGGGGACCCTCGGCGCGGCGGAGGCACGGGCCGGCTTCGGCGGGACGGTCGCGCCGGAGCTCAAGCTCACCCTCGACGGGCTCGGCGCCTCCGTGGCGTGGTGACGCCTGCCGGGAGCGGCGCGGGCTAGCGCGCCTGCGCGCTGACGCGGCCGGGCGCGGGGTTGCCGAAGCCCGACCACCGCAGCCGGGTGCGCAGCAGGTGGCGTCCGGCGCGGTTGGTCTCGGCGACGCGGGCCAGCACCACCGCCCGCACACCGCCGGTGCCCGCGGCGTACCGGCGGGACATGACGAATCGCCCCTCCGACGCGTTGCCGGACGAGGTGGACGGCCCGGGTGGCTCAGACATGCCCGGACCGCCACGGGGCACGGCGGGTGCGATCTGGGCGCATCTCGCAGATCCTAATGGTCCGGCGAGATGCCGGGACGCGAGCGAATCACGCTCGCGCCCGGCGCCGGGTCATGGGCCGACGAGCACCGGGACCTTCAGCCGGTCCGCGAGTTCACGTGCGGTCACGCCGAAGGTCTCGGTCACCGTCACGCCGTCCGGGCCGATGTGGAAGAGCGCGTGGTCGGTGTAGAGGCGGCGCACGCAGGCCAGGCCGGTGAGCGGGTAGGTGCACTCGGGGACGAGCTTGGGGGCGCCGTCCCTGGTGAACAGCGTCATCATGACGAAGACCTCCTTGGCGCCCGTCGCGAGGTCCATGGCGCCGCCGACCGCCGGGATGGCGCCGGGGGCGCCGGTGTGCCAGTTGGCGAGGTCGCCGCGCGCGGAGACCTGGTAGGCGCCGAGGACGCAGACGTCGATGTGGCCGCCGCGCATCATCGCGAAGGAGTCGGCCTGGTGGAAGTACGACGCGCCCGGCAGCTCGGTGACGGGGATCTTGCCGGCGTTGACGAGGTCGTGGTCGATCTCGTCGCCCCGGGCGGCGGGGCCCATGCCGAGCATGCCGTTCTCGGTGTGCAGGACGATCCCGGAATCGGGCGGGAGGTGGTCGGCGACCGTCGTCGGGCGGCCGATGCCGAGGTTCACGAAGGAGCCCGGCGGGATGTCCCTGGCGACGAGGGCGGCGAGCTCGTCCGGGCCGAGCGGCCCGCGGCCGAGGTGTTCGACGGTGCGGCCGGTGACGGTCATGGGGTGGCCTCCACGGCGCTCAGGTCCAGGATCCGGTCGACGTAGATGCAGGGCGTGACCACGGCCTCGGGATCGAGCTCGCCGGCTTCGACGACCCGCCGCACCTGCGCGATCGTGAGCGTCGCGGCGGTCGCCATGACGGGCCCGAAGTTGCGGGCGGTCTTGCGGTAGACGAGGTTGCCCATCCGGTCGCCGGCGTGGGCGGCGATGAGGGCGACGTCGCCCTTGATGGGGTACTCCAGCACGTGGTCGCGGCCGTCGATGGTGCGCGTCTCCCTGCCCTCGGCCAGCGCCGTGCCGACCCCGGTGGGGCAGTAGAAGGCGCCGATCCCGGCGCCGGCCGCGCGCATGCGCTCGGCGAGGGTGCCCTGCGGCACGACCTCCAGCTCGATCTTTCCCGCGTGGTAGAGGCCGTCGAAGACCCAGGAGTCGCTCTGCCGGGGGAAGGAGCAGATCATCTTGCGTACCCGCCCGGCGGCGAGCAGCGCCGCCAGACCGGTGTCGCCGTTGCCCGCGTTGTTGCTGACCACGGTCAGGTCCGTGGCGCCCTGCCGGATCAGCGCGTCGACGAGCGTGGACGGCATCCCGGCCATCCCGAAGCCGCCGATCAGGACGGTGGAGCCGTCCTCGATCCCCGCCACGGCCTCGTCGGTGTCGCGCAAGACGCGGGTCATCGCGCGCTCACGTTCTCCAGGACGACGGCCAGGCCCTGGCCGACGCCGATGCAGACGGCCGCGACGCCCCACCGCTCCCGCCGTTCGCGCAGCACGTGGGCGAGCGTGCCGAGGACGCGCCCGCCGGAGGCGCCGAGGGGATGGCCGATGGCGATGGCGCCGCCCCTGGTGTTGACGATCCCGGGGTCGATCCGCCACGCGTCCAGGCACACCAGCGACTGGACGGCGAACGCCTCGTTCAGCTCCACCGCGCCGACGTCGTCCCAGCCGATGCCCGCCCGCCGCAGCGCCTGGGCGGCGGCCTCGACCGGGGCGTACCCGAACATCCGGGGTTCGAGCGCCGAGGCGCCGCGGCCCGCGATCCGGGCGAGCGGGCCGGTGCCGAGGCGGTCCGCGGCGGCCTCGGAGCCGAGCACGACCGCGGCGGCGCCGTCGTTCAGCGGCGAGGCGTTGCCGGCGGTGATGGTGCCGTCCGGGCGGAAGGCCGGCTTCAGCGCGGCGAGGATCTCCGGGGTGGTGCCGGGCCTGATGCCCTCGTCGCGGGCGAGGTCCGCACCCTCGACCGGTACGACGAGGTCGTCGTAGAACCCGGCGTCCCAGGCCGTGGCGGCCAGCGTGTGCGACCGCGCGGCGAAGGCGTCCTGCCGTTCCCGCGAGACGGAGAACTTCTCCTGGAGCCGCTCGCTTGCCTCGCCGAGGGAGATCGCCCACTCCTTCGGCATCCGCGGGTTCACCAGGCGCCAGCCGAGCGTGGTGGAGACGGCGGTCGTGTCCCCGGCGGGGAAGGCCCGTGACGGCTTGGGCAACACCCACGGCGCCCGGGTCATCGACTCCACGCCGCCGGCCACGACGACGTCGGCGTCACCGCTCTCCACGGTACGCGAGCCGATCATGGCCGCGTCCAGGCTCGAACCGCACAAGCGGTTCACCGTGGTGGCGGGGACGGTGACCGGCAGCCCGGCCAGCAGCACCGCCATGCGGCCGACGTTGCGGTTGTCCTCGCCCGCGCCGTTGGCGTTGCCCCACACCACGTCGCCGATCTCCGCCGGATCCAGCGCGGGGACCTTCGCGAGGACGCCGCGCAACGCGCCGGCCGCCAGGTCGTCCGGGCGGACACCGGCGAGCGCTCCGTTGAACCTGCCGAACGGCGTGCGCGCCGCGGCGTAGACGAAAGCCGAACCCATGTCACTCCTTTCTCGAGTGTCCCGAGTGCGAACAGTGCCGGTCGCTGTGACCTCTGTGTGGCGGGCTGCGACGGGGCCGGTCAGGTGCCCGCGTCCCTGATCGGCGAGGGGAGGGGCAGGCCTTTCTTCGCGGCCCGCACCTGTTCCAGGACGTGGGTGCGCAGCGCGGTGAACCGGGGGTCGCCGCGGGTGTGCAGCTGGTCGCGGGCATCGGGCAGGTCGACGGTGAGTTCCTCCCGCACCACGGTGGGCGAGGACGACAGGACGATGACGCGCTGCCCGAGGTAGACGGCCTCGTCGATGTCGTGGGTGACGAAAAGGATGGTCACGCCGAGCTTGTGCCACAGGTCGCGGACGAGGTCCTCCAGGTCGGCGCGGGTCTGGGCGTCGACGGCGGCGAAGGGCTCGTCCATGAGCAGCACCTCGGGCTCGAAGGCGACCGCGCGGGCGATGGCCACCCGCTGCTGCATCCCGCCGGACAGCTGCCACGGGTACGCCGCCTCCGCGTCGGACAGCCCGACCGCGGCGAGCGCGTCGGTGACGAGTTCGCGGCGGCGTGCCCTCGGCAGTCCCTTCTGCCGCAGCGGCAGCTCGACGTTCTCGCCGACCCGCATCCAGGGGAACAGGCTGCGGCCGTACTCCTGGAAGACCACGGCCATGGCCGGGGGCGGGGCGGTGACCTGCCTGCCGTGCAGCAGCACCTCGCCGGAGGTCGGCGCGAGCAGGCCGGCGACGCACTTGAGCAGCGTCGTCTTGCCGCACCCCGAGGGCCCCACGACGCAGACGAGTTCGCCGGCGCCGAGGGTGAAGGTGAGGTCGCGCACGGCCTCGACCCGACGCCCGCCGCCGCTGTAGACCTTCCTCAGCCCGCGCACATCCAACATGGGCGTTTCCTTTCGAGGAACCATGGCCCGGGTCATGACCGCTGCGAGCGGCGCAGGCCGTGGTACCAGCTCAGCGCGCGGTTCTCGACGACACGGAACACCAGCGACAGCAGGAAGCCGAGCAGGCCGAGCAGCAGGATGCCGCTCCACATCTCGGGGATGGCGAAGCCGCGCTGGAACTGGACGATGGTGAAGCCGAGCCCGTTGCCGGCCGCGAACATCTCGCTGATGACCATCAGGATGATGCCGAGCGACAGGGACTGCCGCATGCCGGTGAAGATCTGCGGGCTGGCCGCGCGCAGCACCAGGTGCCGCAGCCGGGCCGATCCGCGGACGCCGTAGGAGCGGGCGGTGTCCAGCAGGACGGAGTCGACCGCGCGTACCCCCTCCACGGTGTTCAGCAGGATCGGCCAGACGCAGCCGAAGACGATGACCACGATCTTCATCACGTCGCCGATCCCGGCGAACAGCATGATGACCGGCACCAGGACGGGCGGCGGGATCGCCCGCACGAACTCCAGCGCGGGCTCGGCGAACGCGCGGACCCGGCGGTGGGACCCGATGACGACGCCCGCGGTCACCGCGACGACCACGGCGGCCAGGTAACCGCAGATCAGGCGCAGCAGGCTGGGCAGCACGTCGACGGTCAGCCGCTCGCCGGTCCACACCTCGCCGAACGCGCCCAGGATGGTCCGCAGCGAGGGGAAGTAGAAGTTCGAGCTGTTCGCGGTGGCGAACCACCAGATGACGAAGAGGACGACGGGCAGCGCGAGGGCCATGAGGAGACGGCGGGCGACGCGCATCACGCCACGACCTCTCCGCGCACCGACTGGTGCCACGCCAGCGTCCGGCGCTCCACCGCGCGGGCGCCGAGGTTGATCAGCACGCCGAGCAGCCCGGTGACGGCCACCAGCGCGTACATGTCGGGGACGGCGTTGGACTGCTGCGCCACCGCGATGCGGGCGCCGAGCCCGGGGGCGCCGATGACGAGTTCCGCGGTGATGGCCAGCACCAGCGCGACCGCCGCGGCCAGCCGCACGCCGGTCATCACGTACGGCAGCGCGGTCGGCCACAGGACGTACCGGACCCTGGCCGGGGCGCGCAGCCCGTAGCTGCGGGCCGTCTCCTCGGCGACCGGGTCCACGTCCTGGACTCCGTACAGGACCTGCAGGAGCACCTGCCAGAACGCCGCGTAGGTCACCAGCAGCAGCGTGGAGCGGATGTCCGTGCCGAACAGCAGGACCGCGAGGGGGATCAGCGCGACCGACGGGATGGGGCGGAGGAACTCGATGGTGGACGCGGTGAGCTCGCGCAGCACCGGGACCGCGCCGATCAGCACGCCGGTCACCACCCCCGCGGACGTGGCGATCAGCAGTCCGAGCGCCCAGCCCTTGAGCGTGCCGGCCAGCGCGACCCAGAACGCGGGGTCCGTCACCTCGGTGGCGAGCGCCTGGGCGATCCGGCTGGTCGGCGGGAAGAAGTCGGGTGAGACCAGGCCGGTGCGGGGCACGATCTCCAGCGCCGCCAGAAGCGTGGCCAGACCGGCCACGCCCAGCCACGCCGTGGTGCCCCGGCGGGCGGGGGCGGCCGGCTGACCGCCCCCGGGTGCCTGGTCGTCCACACTCACGGGACGAGCTTGGCCAGATCGGGGGCCGTCGCGAAGAGGCCGTCCTGCCGGCTGAGCTTGGCCAGTTCCTCCAGCGAGGCCCGGTTGGGCTCGGCCGGCCACTTCGGCAGGATCAGGCCGGGCAGGCTCGCGGCGTCGATCTTCGTGTACGTGGTGAGGATCTGGCGCACCTCGTCGGGGTGGGCGTCGGCGTAGGTGAGCGACTCGCGCATCGCCTCCTGGAACCGCTTGACCAGGTCCGGGTTGTCGGCCTGCAGCTTGTCGGAGGTGAAGTAGAGCGCGACGGTCAGGTCCGGCGCGGTGTCGACGAAGTTGGACGCGACGACCCGGCCGCCCTTGGCCTTCACCGCGGTGAGGGACGGCTCGACCACCCACGCCGCGTCGACCTGCCCGGCGTCCAGCGCGGCGGGCATCTGCGGGAACGCGATCTCGACGAACCGCACCGCGCCCGGATCGCCGCCGGCCTTGCGCACCGACGCGCGGACCGAGGTGTCGCCGATGTTCTTGAGGGTGTTCACCGCGACCTTCTTGCCGGCCAGGTCCTTGGCCGACCTGATCGGGCTGTCGCCCTTCACCACGATGCCGCCGAAGTCCTCGCCGTCCACGCCGGTCGAGGCGACGCCGTTGGCCACGCCCTTGATCGGCACGCCCTTGGACTGGGCCACCATCAGCGAGGTCACGTTGCTGAACCCGAACTGGAACTGGCCGCTGACCACGCCGGGCACGATCGCCGCGCCGCCCTGGCCGCTCTCCATCGTGAGGTCCATCCCTCTGCTGCTGAAGAAGCCCTTGTCCTTGCCCAGATAGATGGGCGCGACGTCGAGGATCGGGATGACCCCGACCTTGACGCTGTCGGGCTGCTTGCCGCCTTCCGGCGCGGCCGGCGGGTTCGGGGACGGGGACCCGCAGGCGGTGGATGCGGCCACGAGTACCGCGGCGACGGCGAGTCCGGTGAGCAGACGACGCATAGATCCTCCCTGACCAAGCCCCCGCCGCCATTCAACCGTGTGCGCAGAACGCACAAGATTTCTCATGTTGAACATATGGTTTGCCCTCTCGGGGGTCAACGACATGTCGAAGTCGTTACAGATAGCCAAAAAACCGGCATTTCACCCCGAGAGAGCTGGCCGGACGAGGCGTCGACAGGGGCTCATCGGTTCCTGAGCAGGACGCACGAACGTGCGCCTGGCGAACAATCGTGCCGCTCGTGCTCCAGTAGGCTGGCAAGCCGACTGGGGGAACATGGAGGGACCGATGGCCGACGGGGGACGCGACAGGTTCTTCGTCCAGTCCCTGGAGCGGGGTCTCGCGGTGATCCGCGTCTTCGACGCCGACAACGCCGAACTCACCCTCAGCGAAGTGGCCGCCCGGTCCGGCCTCACCCGCGCCGCCGCCCGCCGTTTCCTGCTCACGCTGGTCGAGCTGGGCTACATGCACACCGACGGCCGCCTGTTCAGGCTCAGCCCGCGCGTGCTCGAACTCGGCTACTCCTACCTCTCCGGCCTGCCGTTCCCCGAGATCGCCGAGCCGCACCTGAAGCGCCTGGTCACCGAGGTCAAGGAGTCGGCGTCCATGTCGGTGCTCGACGGAGACGACATCGTCTACGTGACCCGGGTGCCGGCCGGCCGCATCATGAGCGTGTCCATCATGGTGGGCACGCGGTTCCCGGCGTACATCACGTCCATGGGCCGCGTGCTCCTGGCCCACCTGCCCGCCGACGAGCTCGACCACCGCCTCGGCGAGGTCGCCCTCGAACCTCTCACCTCGCGGACCATCACCTCGGGGCCGGCCCTGCGCGCGGAACTGCGGCGCGCCCGTGCCCAGGGATACGCGATCGTCGACCAGGAACTGGAGGAGGGCCTGCGCTCGGTGGCGGCGCCCATCCGCGACCGCACCGGCTCCGTGATCGCGGCCGTGAACATCCCCGTCCACGCGGCGCGCCACACCGTCGAGGCGATGCGCCGGGACCTGGTCCCGCCGCTGCTGGCGACCGCGGCGCGCATCGAGGCCGACCTGCGCGTGATCACCCCACGCCGCTGAACGAAGACGCCGGGCCGGAAGGGGACTCCGGCCCGGCGCTCGCCCCGGTGCGGGATCAGGGGGCCGGGTAGTCCGTGACGTAGACGGGGGCGCCGATCCTGGTGGTGTCCGCCGGGTCGCCCAGGCCGTTGACGACGTGGTCGATGATGCCGGCGCTGAGGTTGACCGTCATGATGTGGTGCAGTTTGACGCCGGGGGCCTGCGGCACCTCGAAGCCGTTCTCGGTGTGGATCGACGGGTTGTTCTGGTTGAAGACGTAGACGCCGGCGCCGTAGAGGGAGTGCCTCTTCACCCGGTCGCCGACCTTGTAGCCCGCCCAGCCCTCGACGGTGCCGTTCATCCAGTCGGCCTGGGTCGGCGGGTCGTAGGGCAGTTCGTTCTGGTACAGGATCGTCGTGCCGTCCTCGCCGTTCCAGACGGTGTTGTAGCGCTGGAAGTGCTCGACGAACAGCCCGGTCGCGGTCACGCGGTCACCGTTGATGACGGCGCCGTTGCGGCCGACGTTGGTGTTCCAGCGCTCGGTGTCGGTGAATCCCTCGACGCCGTGGTCGGCGCGCCACACCCACGTGTGGTCGATGAGCACGTTGTCGCTGTTGACCTCCAGCGCGACGTCGGTCTTGCCGACGTGCGGGCCGCCGACGCGGAAGTACACGTCGGACAGGGTCGTCGGGTCGGTGGCCCAGGTCCGGTGCCCGTGCCCGTCGTGCTTCTTGCCCACCCGGAGCAGGACCGGCGACTTCTGCAGGCCGGCGTCGATCGTCACACCCGCGACGACGACGCCGGAGACGTCGGCGACGTCCAGCGGAGTGGCCCCTCTGACGGCGGTGAGCGTGGCGTGCCCGAGGCCGAGGACGACCGTGCCTGCGCGCTTGACCTCGATGCTGCGCGCCACGTCGTACACGCCGGGCGTGAGCAGCAGGTTCTTGCCGCGCGCGAGCTGGCTGTTGATGGTCTGGACCGAGTCCGACGGCTTGGCGACGAAGAAGTCGGAGATCGGCACCGTGCGGCCGGGCGTCATGCCGTTGGCCCAGGTGATGCCACTGGTGTTCCGCTGGGCGGAGGGCACGCGCACGTTGTACCGGCCCCGCGCGTCGACGAACAGGTACGGCTTCTCACGGCTGAGCGGTGTGGTGGCGAGGGTGGTGTAGGGCGGGTCGGGGAACGCGGCTTCGTCCGGGGCGCCGACGACGCCGGCGAAGACCTGGTTCCACACGGCGTTGGACCATCCGCCGATCTCGCTGTTGCGGGTCAGCCACTGCTGCTGGGAGCCGTTGGTGACGGCCGGCAGCCTGGAGTCGGCGATGAAGCCGCCGCTGGCGTACTGCGGGCCGGCGGTGCAGTAGTCCATCAGCGACAGGGTGCCGCCGCTGACGTTGAGGCGGCGCATGGACACGGCCTGGGAGACGGCCCAGAAGTTCGCCGACCCCCGGCAGCCGTCCTGCCCCGCCGCGTTGATGTTGATCGACAGGTTGGACAGGGTGCGCCAGAAGTTCACCAGCGCGAGGCAGTTGCCGGTGCCGCCGTCCGCCAGGCAGCGGTTGTAGACCTCGACCTTGCCGTTGATGACCACGTCGGCAGGCGAGGCGCCGAGGCCGGCGATCTCGGTGTAGTACCCGACCTTGATCTGCAGCGGCTGCTCCGCCGTGCCGTACGTGCCCGGCTTGAAGAGGTAGGCGTGGCGCGTGGTGCCCATCTCGTTGTCGACCTGCGCGGCGTGCGCGGCGTCCAGGACGGCCTGGATGTCACCGACCGGCATGCCCGGATCGAAGACGGTCACGTTCCCGCCGAGATCCGTGGACCCGTGGGAGCCCCCCGATCCGGAGGAGGCGGCCGTGGCGGTCGTTCCGGTCGTCATGACGGCGCTCATCAACACGATGCCGAGCGTCAACGCCCGGCCAAGACGCGGGCGGCGGAGCCGTCGCGCGAGACCCCCGTCGCCGGGAGGCTGGATCGTCATGTGGTTCGTCCTTTCGCTGGACACGGGGCGTCGGGATGGAACACGCCGACCGGGGGGGTGAGCGCTCTCGCGCGCCGGTCCATCGGCCGTTGCCATCAACCTGCCTGCTCGGGGAGGGGTGCGGCCGGACACCGCAGGGCAGATCCGAGAGAGCGCTCTCCCACCTCGCCCGAACTTCGATCAGGTCGTGAAAGATGGGTTGGAATGTTTCTACCGTGTGAACCGCGCCTGTGCTAGATCCACGAGGCCCTTGATTTCCCGGCCCGTCCGTGCCGTGCCGCCGCCCGCCGTCCCGTGCGCGGCGGACGGTCGCCTCCCGGCAGCGGAGAAGCTGCCTCCGGGCCCGTGGCCGGAGACAGCTTCTCACCGTGACACCCGCGAAGGCCGATGCCTGGGTCGATCGTCGGTCTGGTCTTCAGCGCCCCCCGCGGTCGAGGGCGGCGACCTCGCGTGCGGCGTCGGCGACGGCGCGGAAGTCCTTGCGCAAGATCGCGCCGTGGTTGCTCGCGACCTTCGCGCTCACCTCGATGTTCGGGTTGCGGGCCGTCACCTTGTCGAGGCTGGTGCGGATGCGCTCCTGCTCGTCGCCGCGGCTTCCGAAGGACGTGCCCGAGGCGACCACGTACCGCGCCGGGACGGTGATGGCGTCCAGTACGGGGGCCAGCTCGCGCTCGCGGGAGATCACGCCGACCTCGATGTTGCTGTCCGCCTGCTGCTCGGCGGTCATCCGCGGGGCCAGGCCCGTCGGGCGCAGCAGCGGCAGGAACCAGCTCAACCGGCGGAACAGCTTCCGGATCCGTTGCTCCATGGCCTCGTCCAGCCAGTCGTAGGGGAACGCGCCGTCGACCAGGACCGCGCCCAGGGTGCGCTCCGGGTTCCGGCCGGTCCAGTGCGCCGCGACGAGCGCTCCGTAGGACCAGCCCACCAGTAGCGCACGGTCCACACCCCTGGCCGCGAGGACGGCGTCGACGTCCCGGACGGCCACCTCGAAGGAATAGTCCGCCGAACGCTTCGATCTGCCGCGGGCCCGCTCGTCGTAGGTGATGTGCCGCCACCCCGGCCCGAGCTCGGCGATGACCCGCCGCCAGTACCCCTGGGTGGCGAACTGGCCGTTGAGGTAGACCACGGGGATACCGGAGCCGCCGGTGTCGGTGACGGCCAGGGCCGTGTCGTCGACCGGCACCATGCCGGTCCACTTCGCCGGGGAAGCGCTTTTCATTGTGTTGTGGTCCACCGGATGACTCCTTCTCGCGGGCTGCGGGCGTGATGTCGTTTCTCAGAGGCTGCGGGCGGTGATGTCGCCGTGCTGGGTGGTCGCGTGGATGTTCAGGCCGGCCGCGGCGCCCTCGGTGTTCTTCAGCGTGTTGTGGATCCGGCCGAGACCGGTGCCGGCGTCCAGGGAGGCGGAGACTCCGGGGGCGGCGCAGACCGTCACGTCGCCCATCAGGGTGCGCAGCACGACCGTGCCGGAGGTGGCCTCGGCGATGTGGATGTCACCCTTCTGGTTGCTGATCTCCGCGGGGCCGGTGAGGCGGCCGACCGTGATGTCACCGGCGTGGGCGGCCAGGCGCACGCTCGCGGCCTCGTCGATCTTGACGACGCCGTGCGCGCCCTCGCAGGCGACCTCGCCGAGCCGTCCGACGACCCGGAACTCGGCGGCGGCCGCCTTCGCCTCGACACGGGAACCGGCGGGCAGCCGGACCGTCACCTCGATGGATCCGGTCTGGCCGAGGATCTGGTTCTTCGCCGGCGGGGCCGTGATCCGCAGGACGCCGTCGCCGAACTCGACCTTGGTCTGCTCGGCCGCCTTCACGTCGCGGCCCTTGGCGGCGTCGGCGGGCAGGACCTCGACGGTGGTGTCGGCCCGGTCGGCGGCGATGATCTGGATGCGCCCGGCGGGGATGTCCAGGACGGCGGAGATCGCGGCGGGGGTGTCGAACTTCTGCATCGTGCTCTCCTTGTGAGCTCGTTGTTTCTGACACCGCAAACGCTACGTTGCGTTCAAGAATCCCGCAACTAGTTCGTTGCTTTATATCGCCATCTCCACAGGTGACAGCCAAGATTTCGTTGCAACGGATGTGGATCTAACGCAATGGCGGATGCCCCGCACGTTGCATTGGGCTGGAGGAGAACGCTACGCTGGCGGCAAGCACGAAGGGAGATCGCTGTGCCGGGAGGCAGACTCACCCATCAGCAACGTCAGCAGATCGCGCTGGGGCTGGCCGACGGCCTCGCCTACGCGGAGATCGCCCGGCGTCTCGACCGCCCCACCTCGACGATCACGCGTGAGGTGATGCGCAACGGCGGCCCCACCGCCTACCGCGCCGACCTGGCCCACCGCGCCACCGAACGCCGCGCCCACCGGCGCAGGCAGGCCCCGCCCCGGGAGCAGGGGGCGCCGGCGCGGGGCCCCGGGCGCGACGACGAGGCCGTGCGTGAGTACGAGGAGGCGTTCACCACCCTCCTGATGCAACAGGGCCTGCCCAAGATGATGGCCCGGGTGCTGACCTGCCTCTTCGTCGCCGACGCGGGCAGCCTCACCGCGTCCGAGCTGGTCCGGCACCTCCAGGTCAGCCCGGCGTCCGTCTCCAAGGCGATCACGTTCCTCGAAGCTCAGGGCCTCATCCGCCGGGAACGCGACGAACGCCGCCGCGAGCGTTACTACGTCGACAACGACGTCTGGTACCAGTCGACGATCGCCAGCGCCCAGGGCATCGCCAAGGTCGCCGAGACCGCACGGCAGGGCGTCGGCGTCCTCGGCCCCGGCTCCCCGGCCGCCGCCCGCCTGGAGAGCATCGCCCGCTTCAGCGACTTCATCAGCGAGAGCATCCTCCGCGCCGCCGAGCAGGTCCGCGAAGTCCTCTACACGAAACCCGAAGCGAGCTCGGACGGCACCGCCTAGCCGAGTTCGGATCGCGAACTCGTGAGTGTGGCGGCCCGGTGAAGGCGACCCGGCCACGAAGGCGCCGTGCGTGTCGACCTAGTTCGACCTGTCATCGTGAGCGCCATCCAACGCAGAGGATAGCCAGGCCGCCGGAACAGCCTGTATTCAATGTGTGAGCGCTAACATAATTCGCCCGTTCCTAACGCCCCTTCCGTCGCGGGACCGGAGTCGGTGGTGGGCGGAGCCAATACGACCCGCCTGCTTTCGTCAACGGCCCGGCGCCTCCCGCCACGACGACGCCGCGCGCCCGAGCACGTCTGGGGTGCGCGGATCGAGGCCGGCCCCGATGCGGCGAGATGAAATTTTCACCTGGCGGAACCCGCGCGGCCCCGCCGCCCCACCCGGGTGATCGGCGCGGGCACCGGACCGGTGACGGCACGCCGCGGCCGTTCGCTCCGGTCGCGGCCTTGACACGTTTCGCCGGGGTTTCCACACTGACCCCGGGACGTCCCCCCTGCCGGAGTCGGTGGTGAACGGCGGGGATCGCCGTACCGCGTGACGCGGTACGGCGACAGGCGGAGCGTCGAGCCGCGCGCGGCTCACCCACGTCCTCTCCTTCCGGCGGCGGCATGCCGTCGTCCCCGCCGGTGCCCTCTGCCTCACCTCCCTCGTCAGCTCCGGTCCTGCGACGGCGGAGGCGACCAGCGCCGGAAACGTGTCTGAGCGGCGAAAGCCGAACCATCTCGCGAAAGGTCAGCCCCATGCCTCCCATGCCCCTCAGCCGCAGAGCGTTCACCCAGGGCGCGCTCGCCTCCGCCGCGCTCGTCGCCACGGGGGTGGCGAGCCCCCCGCGTGCCGCGGCGGCGGCCGCGAACACCGGTTACGTGATGGCCTACTTCACCGAGTCGCCGAGCATGCAGGCCGCCGACTACGGCCTGCACCTCGCGGTCAGCTGGGACGGCCTGAACTGGACGCCGCTGAACCAGAACAACCCGGTGGTCACGCCGACGGCCGGTCAGCTGGGCCTGCGCGACCCGTTCGTGTTCCGCAAGCAGGACGGCACGTTCGTCGTGCTCGCCACCGACCTCAAGGGCACCGACTGGAACAACTACAGCCAGTACCTGCACGTCTGGGACTCCACCAACCTCACGTCGTTCAGCGGGTACCGTCGCGTCCGCATGCACACCATGAGCACCCACACGTGGGCCCCGACGGCCTTCTGGGACGCCTCCCGCGGGCAGTACGGCATCGTCTACTCCGCCAACAACGGCCGCGACGTGTTCATGGTGAACTACACCACCGACTTCCGCACCGTGACCGCCGCCCAGGTCTACTTCAGCCCGAGCTTCGGCGTGCTCGACGCCGACATCGTCGTCGACGGTGCCACCACGTACATGTACTACAAGAACCTCGGTGACGGGTACCTCTACGGCGCGCGGTCCGCCACGGGCGCCCCCAACAGCTACACCACCTACACCGGCGGGCTGAGGCAGGGGAACGGCATCGAGGCGCCGCTGCTGCTGCGGACCAACGAGGGCGGGTGGCGGCTCTGGGGCGATTCGTACAGCCCCGTCAACAACGACTACTACGCCTGGTCCTCGTCCAACATCTCCGGCAGTTCCTGGTCGGTGATCAACCAGCGCGACTACACCCCGCCGCTGAACTCCAAGCACGGCTCGATGACCGGGATCTCCGACGCGGAGTACAGCGCCCTGACGTCCCGCTGGGGCACCCCGAACTGGGTGCGGCTGAAGTCCTCCAACCTCCCGGACCGGTTCGTCCGGCACGCCGACCGCGTCGGCCGGATCGACCCGTACCCCTTCGACCCCTACCAGGACCAGATGTGGCGCATGGTCGCCGGCCTCGCCGACTCCGCCGGGGTGTCGTTCGAGTCGGTGAACTACCCCGGCAACTACCTGCGCCACTGGGACTACGCGATCCGCCTGGAGCAGAACGACAACACCGCGACGTTCCGCGCCGACGCCACCTTCTACCGCACCGCCGGGCTGGCCGACTCGTCCTGGTCCTCCTTCCGCTCCTACAACTTCCCCACCCGCTACCTGCGGCACTACAACTACGTGCTGCGCATCGACCCGCTCAGCTCGTCCTCCAGCGCCACCGAGCGGCAGGACGCGACGTTCCGCGTCACGTCGTAGCGCACAACACCCCGGGGGAGGGCGCCACACCGTCCCCCGGGGTGTGCCGGACGCCTACGACAGGCTGTCCAGCCAGGCGCGGTGCAGGCCCGCGTAGTGGCCGGCCTCGGTGATGAGGCGCTCCGGCGGGCCGTCCTCGACGACGCGGCCGGAGTCCATGACGAGCACCCGTTCGGCGATCTCGACGGTGGACAGGCGGTGGGCGATGATCAGCGCGGTGCGGCCGGTGAGGACGGTCCGCAGGGCGCGCTGGACGAGCCGTTCGCTCGGGACGTCCAGGCTGGACGTGGCCTCGTCGAGGATCACCAGGGCCGGGTCGGCGAGGAAGACCCGCGCGAACGCCACGAGCTGCCGCTGCCCGGCCGACATGCGCCCGCCGCGCTTGCCGACCTGGGTCCGGTACCCGTCCGGCAGCCCGGCGATGAACTCGTGGGCGCCGATCGCGCGGGCCGCCTCCTCGATCTCGGCCGGGGTGGCGGACGGGCGGCCGAACCTGATGTTGTCCGCCACGGTGCCGGTGAACAGGAAGTTCTCCTGCGTCACCGTCACCACGGCCCGGCGCAGCGTGGCCTCGTCGAGGTCGCGCAGATCGACGCCGTCGAGCAGGACGCGGCCCGCCGTCGGGTCGTAGAAGCGCGCGATGAGCTTCGCCACCGTCGTCTTGCCCGCGCCGGTCGCGCCGACCAGCGCGACGATCTGCCCGGCGGGTATCGCGAGGTCCAGCCGGGGCAGGACCGGCACCCCGTCGAGGTAGGAGAACTCGGCCCCCTCGAACCGCACCGCGCCACGCGGGCGCGCGAGCGGCACCGGGTCGGCGGGCTCGGCCACCGCGGGCCGCTCCTCCAGCACGCCGGAGAGGTTGGACAGCGCCGCCCCGGCCGACTGGAGCGTGTTGTAGAACTGGGAGATCTCCTGCAGCGGCTCGTAGAACTGCCGCAGGTACAGCAGGAACGCGGCGAGCACGCCCACCGTGACCGCGTGGTGGAGCGCCAGCCAGCCGCCGTACAGCAGCACGGCCGCGACGGTGAGGTTGCCGATCAGCTTGATGCCCGGCATGAACACCGCGGCGAGGCGCATGTTGCGCGCGCTGGCGTCCCGGTAGTCGTTGTTGAGCTCCTGGAAGATCTCCTGGTTGCGCGGCTCCCTGCGGAACGCCTGGACCGCCCTGATCCCGGTCATCGACTCCACGAAGTGCACGATGACCAGCGCCACCGCCTCGCGGGACCGGCGGTAGGCGATGCTCGACTGGCGGCGGAACCACCGGGTGAACAGCAACAGGATCGGCAGGGGCACCAGCGCGACCGCGCCGAGCGGGAGGTCGAGCACGAGCAGCAGGACCGCGGTGCCGACCATGGTGAGGACGGCGGTGACGATGCTGTCGAAGCCCGACTGAAGCATCTCGGCGATCGCGTCGATGTCGGAGGTGAGCCGCGCGATGACCCGCCCCGAGGTGTACCGCTCGTGGAACGACAGCGACAGCCGCTGGAAGTGGTCGAAGACGCGGCGCCGCATCTCCAGCAGGATGTCCTGCCCGATCCGTCCGGATATCTGGAGGAACGCCTGGCGGGTGAACGCCTGGGTCAGCGCCGCGGCCAGGATCGCCGCGACGGCGGCGAACAGCGTCGTGGTGCCCTCGTGCCGCATCATCGGCGGGATGCCGGAGTCGATGCCGACCTTCACCAGGTACGGGATCGCGAGCCCGGCCGCGTTCGAGACCACGATGACCGCGATCAGCAGGGTGATGGCCCGGCGGTGCGGGCGCAGCAGGTCGCCGAGCAGCCGCCGGGACCGCTCCCGCAGCAGCTCCGACACCTTGTCCGGCAGCTCGTCCTGCTTCTCGGCGGCGACGCCGCGCCAGCGCCCCGGTTCGGCGGTCGCGCGGTCCTTCGCCTCGGGGGCCGTGCTCGTCATCGCAGCGCCTCCTCGTGGTCGAAGTCGGCGTCCTGGGCCAGCAGTTCCCGGTACTCGGGGACCCGTGACAGCAGCTCCTGGTGCACGCCTAGGTGCGCGACGGTGCCGTCGCGCAGCAGCGCGACCTTGTCGGCGAGCAGCACGGTGGACGCGCGGTGCGCCACGATGAGGCCGGTCGCGTCGGCGAGCACTCCGCGCAGCGCCTGCTCGACCAGGGCCTCGGTCTCGACGTCGAGGGCGGAGAGCGTGTCGTCCAGCACGAGGATCCTGGGCTTGCTGAGCACCGCGCGGGCCAGGGCGAGCCGCTGCCGCTGGCCGCCGGACAGCGTCATGCCCTGCTCGCCGATCCGGGTGTCGAGGCCCCACGGGAGGTCGTAGGCGAAGGTGGCCTGGGCCGTCTCCAGCGCCTCGCGCAGTTCCTCCTCGGTGACCGTGCCGCGGCCGAGGGTGAGGTTCTCCCGCACGCTCATCGAGAACAGCGTCGGCTCCTCGAAGGCGGTGGCGACCATCGAGCGCAGCGCGGGCAGCGTCAGGTCGCGGATGTCCCGCCCGTCGATGGTGACGCGGCCCGCGGTGACGTCGACCAGCCTCGGCACCAGCGCGGTCAGCGTCGTCTTGCCCGACCCGGTGGCCCCGACGATCGCGACCGTCTCGCCGGGCCGCACCTCCAGCCAGACGTCCCGCAGCACCGGCCGGTCGGCGCCGGGGAACCGGAAGCCGGCGCCCTCGAACCGCAGGTGCCCGCGCGGCCGCTCGATCACGCCGGTGCCGCCCACGATGTCCGGCTCGGTGTCGAGCACCTCCATGACCCGGTCGGCGGAGGTCATCGCCTCCTGCGCCATCGCCAGGATGTAGCCGAGCGACGCGATCGGCCACACGAGCTGGAGCATCAGCGTGATGAACGCCACCAGGGTGCCGAGCGTCAACGTGCCCGCGCCGACGGCCATGGCGCCGAGCAGGAGCACCAGGGCCAGGGTGACGTTCGGGATCACCTCGAGGAAGGTGAAGAAGCGGGACGCCAGCCGCACCTTGTCCATCGAGACGCCGTAGATCTTGCGCGCGGTGTCGTCGAACTCGGCGAACACGTGCGGCCTGCGGCCGAACGCCTTGATGGTGCGGATCCCGAGCGCCGCCTCCTCCACGTAGGTGGCGATGTCGCCCTGCATGTCCTGCACCTGGCGGGAGATGCGGCGGTACTTCTTCTCGAACCGCAGCGACACGGCGAAGATGGGCACCGCGGCCGCCACGATGAGCAGCCCGAGCGGCCAGTACATCCGCAGCAGCAGCACGGTCACCGCGATCAGCTGCACGATGTTCATGACGAGGAACAGCAGCCCGAACCCCGAGAACCTCCGGATGGTGGACAGGTCGGTCGTCGCACGGGACAGCAGCTGCCCCGACTGCCAGTCACCGTGGAAGCTCATCGGCAGCCGCTGCAGATGCCGGTACAGATCGTCGCGGATCGCCGTCTCCAGCCCGAGCACCGCCCTGGTCTGCGACCAGCGGCGCACGAAGGTCAGGAACGCCTCGGTGGCGCCGAGGGCCAGCGCGAGCAGCCCGAGCGCGAGGAGGGCGTCGCCGTCCCCGTGCACGACCGGCCCGTCGATGATCTCCTTGCCCACCAGCGGTATCGCGACGCTGGTGGCGAGACCGGCCATGGTGACGAGCCAGATGAGGATCAGGCGTGGGACGTAGGGACGGAGGTAGGGCGCGAGCCGCCGCAGCGAGCGGGCTCTGCCGCGGCGGGGCTTTTCCAGGAAACCAGAGGCAGGGTCGGCGTCTTTACCGTCGGAAGGCATGAATAAGGGCACTCCTTACGTGTCAGCGCGGATCGGCGCGGTGGTCGGGTGAAGGGGGCTGGGGGGTCGCGCGGAAGGGGGCGCGAGAAGCCACAGTCGCAGGCGTAGTCTTCACGTTCCAAGCCTGTTGCTCCCCGATCAACCGGTTTTGCGGCCGAGCGGAATACTCCACACACCGGCCGGCGGCCCCGCATCGGCATACCCACGACGCGGGACGCGCTCCCACCCGAGCGGTGTGAGGACACGGCGAAAAGGCGCCGGGCCTGCGCCTCATCTCGGCGAAGGCCCGGCGCCCGCCACGCGGTGACGACGGTCAGGGTCCGGGACGCGCGGGAAACGTGCCGTCCGGGCGGACGGCACCGGGGTCAGCGGAACGAGCCGCCGACCGCGTAGGTGACCAGGGTGGTCAGGACGTCCCTGACCGAGTTCCGGTCACGGACGTCGCACATCAGGATGGGGGCCACGCCGTCCAGGCCGAGGGCGCGGCGGATCTTGAGCGGGTCGTGGCGGCGGGCGCCGTCGAAGCAGTTGACGGCGACCACGAACGGCAGGCCGCGCTGCTCGAAGTAGTCGACCGCGGGGAAGCAGTCCTGGAGCCGGCGGGTGTCGGCGATCACCACGGCGCCGAGCGCGCCGAGGGCCAGCTCGTCCCACATGAACCAGAACCGGTCCTGGCCGGGGGTGCCGAACAGGTAGAGCCACAGCCCTTCGCGGACGGTGATCCGCCCGAAGTCCAGCGCGACCGTCGTGGTGGTCTTGGCCTCCACGCCGGAGACGTCGTCCACGCCGACCCCGCGCTCGCTGAGCAGTTCCTCGGTGTGCAGCGGGCGGATCTCGCTGATCGAGCCGACCATGGTCGTCTTGCCGACCCCGAAGCCTCCGGCGATGAGGATCTTGATGGCCATCGCCGGAGCGGCGCCGGTGGCCGCGACCCGATCAGAGGCTACGTAGCGCATGCAGCACTTCCCTGTAGATGCGTTCGTCGATCGCCTGCGCGGCAGGCTGAGGTCGTTCGATGGTCACGAGGCCCTCGCGCCGCAGGTCGCCGAGGATCACACGGGTGATGTTGATCGGCAGGCGCAGCTGCGCGGCGACGTCCGCGACCGGGGTGGGGTTGCGGCACGTCGAGAGGACGGACAGGTACTCGGGGGTCAGGTCCGCCTGCTCGAAGGGCATGCCGACGGTCGTGACGATTGCCACCAGGTTGAAGGATTCGCCAGGTGGGCGTGCACGGCCGCCGGTCAGTCCGAAGAGCCTGACCAGCGGCCCGGGATCCTCTCCCGTCACGGCCTTATACCGTTCCAGGCAGGAGCTGGAGCGGCGGACCGCGGCAGTGTGGACAGGTGCTCGCCGACGCGCTTGACCAGCAGCGCCATCTCGTAGGTGACCATGCCGAGCTCGGCGTCGCCCGTGGAGATCACGGCGAGCCGCGCGCCCTGCCCGGCGGCGGTCACGAACAGGAAGCCGTCCTCCATCTCGATGATGGTCTGCCGGACGCCGCCGAGCCCGAAGTGGCGCCCCGCGCCGAGGGCGAGGCTGTGGCTGCCGGCGGATATGGCGGACAGATGCTCGGCGTCCTCCCGGGTCAGGCTCCGTGAGCCGCCCATGGCGAGACCGTCGGCGGACAGCACGATGGCGTGCCGGATGCCGGGGACGCGCTGCGTCAGGTCGTCGAGCAGCCAGCTCAGTTCGGGTCGGGTATCGGGCATGGGTTGGCCCTCCTTTCGGTTCCGCTTCTACTACTTCTGTCCGGCCTCGCCGCGGCCCTGCCGCCAGCCGCGCTGCATGGACGACATGATGTTGAGAAGCTCTTCTGGGGAGCGCACGGTGACCTCTCGCTGCTCCGCGGCCTGTGCGTGGCGCAGCTGGGGGGCCAGGTTGGCCTGCCGCACCCGCATCGGCAGCCCGTCCAGGTCGTCCTCTTCGGTGCTCGGCATGTACGCCGCGTTCGGTGTGAGCGCGCCGGCCGGCCGTGGGGATCCCTGGGGGGCCGCCGGTGCCGCGGAAGGCGGCGCCGGACGTGTCCTCGGGGCGGCGTAGGCCTCGGGGGCGGGCCGTGGTCCGGCCACGAACCAGTCGGACGGAGGTTCCAGGACCGGGCCACGCCGATCCGGTCCCACGGGAGCGCGGTTCCCGCCGTAGCCGCTGTGCGCGCCGAGCGGTCCGTGTCCGCCTGGGGCGCCGTGCGCGCCGATCGGCCCGTTCCCGGCCTGGCCGCTGTGCGTGCCGACGGGTCCGTTCCCGCCTGAGCCACTGTGCCCGCCGATGAGCCTGTTCCCGCCGGGAGCGGTCTGTCCGGTGAGGGGTCCGTTCCCGCCGGCGGTCTGTCCGGTGAGGGGGCCGTTCCCGCTGGGGGAGCTGTGCGCGCCGACCGGTCCGTTTCCGCCGGGACCGCTCTGTCCGCCGCCGGGCCCGTTCCCGCCGGGTCCGTTCTGCCCGCCGTAGGTGCCGTTCCAGCCGGGCGGCTCGGGATCGTCGCCCGGGCTTGACAGGGCCCGCGGTGCCGCGTGCGACGCCGTTGTTAGCGCTCGCATCTGGCGGGCGGCCGAGGCGGGGGCCTCGGCGACGGCGGTGGGATCCCAGCCGGCGGTGTCGGTGAGGCCCGGCTGGGCCGCGTCGCCGGCCGGGGTCGCGAGCAGGGAGATGGGCAGCAGGACGATGGCCGTCGTGCCCTCGTACGGGGAGCGGCGCAGCGAGACCTTGATGCCGTGCCGGGCCGCGAGCCTGGCCACCACGAACAGGCCGAGCCGGTCGGTGTCCACCAGGTCGAACTCCGGCGGGTCGGCGAGCTTGGCGTTGAGATCGTCGAGCACGGTCTGGCTCAGCCCGAGACCGCGGTCCTCGACCTCCAGGGCGAAGCCGTTGGCCGCCTTCATGCCCCGCACCTGCACGCTGGTGTCCGGCGGAGAGAAGACGGCGGCGTTCTCCACCAGCTCCGCGACCAGGTGGATCACGTCGGCGACCGCGACGCCGAGCAGCGGCGGGGCCTGCTGCATGGGCGGCACGACGACCCGGGTGTAGTCCTCGACCTCCAGTACGGCGCTGCGGACCACGTCGAAGATCGACACCGGGTCGCGCCAGCGGCGGGCGGGTGTCGCCTCGGACAGGATGACGAGGTTCTCCGCGTGCCGCCGCATGCGGGTGGTCAGGTGGTCGAGCCGGAAGAGGTCCTCGAGGATGTCAGGCTCCTCCACCCGGCGCTCCATGGTGTCCAGCAGCGTGAGCTGGCGGTGGAGCAGCGCCTGGTTGCGCCAGGCGAGGTTGAGGAACACCTGGCTGACGCCCTTGCGGAGCCGCGCCTGGTCGACCGTGGCCTCGATCGCGGTCCGCTGGACGGCCGAGAAGGCCTCCACCACCCGCTCCACCTCGGCGGTGCCGGCGGACTCCAGCTCCGGGGCCTCGGTGGCCGGGTCCACGTCCTCGCCCGTGCGCAGCCGCTCGACCAGGCGCGGCAGCCGCCGCCCGGCCAGCTCGACGGCCGACTTCTGCAGCCGCCTCAGCTCGCGGATCAGGGAGAAGCCGAACCGGTAGGACAGCACGATCGACGCGAAGATCGCCAGCAGACCGATGCCCAGGATCAGCCCGATGCGCCAGTACGCGCTGACCTTGCTCGCCTGCCGCCCCTCCTCCGACCAGAACAGCTCGTACTGGGTGTCGCGGACGATGCTCTGCAGCAGCAGGTCGGCGTCGCTCTTCCACAGGCCGGGTTCCACCGGGGGCGCCTCGTTGGTGCCCCAGTTGAAGAGCTTGTCCTCCACCGCCTGCACGCGCTTGTAGGGCAGGCTGCGGACCATGTTCTCGTAGTGGATGCCCAGCGCGGGCCGCATGTCGCGGCCGGCGTCCGCCATGACGAGGCGGCGGCTGCTCGTCGCGGCGACGAACGCCGCGCGGTCGGCCGGGGCCATCCGCTGGCGCACCATCGCGCTGGTGAGCAACGCGTTCTCCCGGCTGAGGTATTCGGCGCCGGCGATGTAGGCCGCCATGCCGCGCAGTGCCCGGTAGGTCGACACCTCGCTCAGCGTGTCCCCGTCACTGAGCTGGCGGTACGCGTCGTCGATCAGCTTGTTGTACGACTGGATGATCCGCAGGGGCGGCAGGAGCCTGCCGCCGTCGGCGGAATGCCGGATCGACTGGAGCGTGTCCAGGGTCCCCACGAGGGTGCGCAGGTCGCCGGCGGTCCCGGGGTCCTGGTTCGGCGGGGGCGACACGATCAGCTGGCGCAGTCTGTTGATCTGTTCGTCGGTCACCCGGCGCTGATCGGCCAGTACCGGGTCGCCGCTGATGGCGTAGACGGGCACCTGGACGGTGGCCTGACGTTCACGCTGGAGGTAGTAGACGAGCTGCAGCACCGGTGCCCCGATGGCCTGCCAGCGGCTCTGCGTCCGGGAGATCTCGCCGATCTCCTGGACACCGGAGTACGCGATCACCCCCCACAGGGCGACCATGGAGACCAGGGGAAGCACGAGAATCCTGAGCAGCTTCGTGCGGATCGGTCGGGGCGAGCTCATCCAATCAAGTCCAATGTGCGTGTGCTGTGCGCCGCTGGGCGGCAGTGGGCTGACGCCTTCCCCGGGAGCCCCCCACGGCTCGTGCGCCGGTTGACCGGCCCCACTATGCCTACTGGGACATACGTGCCTCAAGACGACAATGAGAAGATTGCATATCGATGTGCATTGAGAGCGGCATTTTTCTCGCACTCTGTCACCGATGGCCCATGAATTCCACGAAACGTCACCGAACCCGGTGTCGTGGTCATGGTCAAGGACGATGAGGGCCGTTCCCGCGTCGCGGGCGGGGCTCGAAGGGCTCGAATCCTCCGATGGCCGGGGCGGAAAAGCGCGACCGGGGCCCGCTGACCTGGCAATATCAACGCTAACGTAAATTGGTACCGATGATATCCGGCATGTCTGAGCACGACTCGGAGGGGCGCCGGCGAGCGGAGGTCCCCTTCGCGCGCAGCATGCCGGCCGAGCTGTCGCTCCCCGCCGAGCGGCTGCTGTGCAGTGGCGGGCTGGGCTGGCGCACGATGCTCGCCCGCGCCTACGCCGACCCCCCGCGCGCGGAGCAGTTCACCACCGCGCATTCGTGCGACCTGCTGGTCGTGCTGGTCACCAGCGGGACGTACGACGTCGAGAGCCGCAAGGGCCGCCGCTGGGATCGCGCGCACTACCACCCGGGATGCGTGGGGGTGACCGCGCCCGGCAACGTGAGCGTGCTGCGCTGGCAGGCCACGTCCGCGCAGCGCCTGGAGTCGCTGCACGCCGACTCGATCGCGCGGATGATCGCCACGCACCTGCTGTGCGGCCCGGAGCCGGAGGTCGCCGCCGAGGTGCGGCCCGCCGTGCTCGGCGAGTCCGCGCTGCGGCGCGTCACCGCGTACATGCACGAGCACCTGCACGAGGACGTGAGTCTCGACGACCTCTCCGCGGAGACGAACATCAGCAAGTACCACCTCCTGCGCGCCTTCGCCAAGGCGACCGGGTTCACCCCGTACCGCTATCTCGTGCGGCTGCGGATGAGCCGGGCCGCCGACCTGCTCCGCGACACCGCCCAGCCGGTGCTGCACATCTCCACGGCCTGCGGTTACCGCAGCCCCGGCCAGTTCACCGCCGCCTTCCGCCGCCACTTCGGCGTGTCCCCCACCGCGTTCCGCCGCCGGTTCCACCACTGATCGCGACGCGGCCGTACCGCGCAATCCCGGGCCAATATCGCGCAATCGCCGGCCAGAACGCCCCGGCGTCCTCGGACATCCTGAGAACGTGCGTCCCTTCACCCTGCCCCAGACCACGGCCGTGAGGATCGTGCCGGAGGTGGCCGGCACCGTGCCCGCCGTCGCGAAAGTGGCACGGTCGTGAAGCCCTTCCATTACCTGCGCGCGGACTGCCTGACGTCCGCCGTCGCCGCAGTCGCCGGGGAGCCGGGTGCGTTCTTCCTCGCGGGCGGGACGACCCTGGGGGACCTGATGAAGATGGAGGTGGTGACGTCCGGCACGGTGGTCGACGTCCGTCACCTGATCTCCGACCGGATCGAGGAACTGCCGGACGGCGGCCTCCGGGTCGGGGCGGGCATGGTCGGCGGCGAGCTCGCCGCCGACCGGCGGATCAGGCGCCGCTACCCGATGCTCTCCCAGGCGGTCCTGGCCGGGGCCTCCGACCGCCGCCACCTCGATACCACCGGCGGGGACCTCCTGCAGCGCACCCGCTGCGTGTGCTTCCGCGACCTCGCCGCCTCGTGCGACAAGCGCGCGCCGGGATCGGGTTGCTCCGCACGGCACGGGAACGAGCGCGACCTCGCGATCCTCGGCGCCTCCGAGGCGTGCGCGGCCACCCATCCGTCCTGCGTGGCCGGGGCCATGGCCGCGCTCGACGCGGTGGTCCACACCCACGGCCCGGCGGGGTCCCGGGCGATACCGGTGACCGGACTGCACCGGCTCCCGGGCCGCGCGCCCGAGCGCGACACCGTGCTCGACCACGGCGAGCTGATCACGGCCGTCGATCTGCCGCCCCTCCCGTTCGCGGTCACGTCGTGCTACCGGACGGTGCGCGGCCCCGCGTCGTCCGCGCCGGTCTCGGTGGCCGCCGCGGCCGACATCCGCGGCGGCGTCGTCCGCGACGTGCGCCTCGCTCTCGGCGGCGTGGCGCACAAGCCCTGGCGGGCGGCCATCGCGGAGCAGGAGCTGCGCGGCGCGCCCGCGACGCGGGACAGCTTCCGCGCGGCGGCCGAGGCCGAACTGGCCGCCGCCCGGCAACGCCTTCAAGGTCCCGCTCGCCCGCGACGCCGTCGTCGGTGCGCTGCGCGCACTGACCGAGGAGACACGAGGACCGTCACGCGGGCTCCTCACCTGACCTCGAAGCCGAGGCCAGGTGAGGACGCCGCCACAGCCTCAGCGGTAGCCGGCGGCGATGACGTTGGCCTGGACCGCGTTCTCGGTCGCGTCGGACGGGTAGCCGGAGACCATGGCTCCTTCGTAGAAGGTCCCCTGGCTCTGGTTCCTGTTGTCGATGCAGCAGTCACCGCCGCTGCCGAGGATGATGGCCCCCTGCTTCCGCATGGGGCTGTATCCCCGGGGAAGCGCGCCGTCCCACAGGGTGGTCACGCCGCCGGACTGCGCGTTGCCGCCCTTGATCGCGAATCGCGAGGTCCCGTTGTTCTTGAGCATCGCGGTGACGAACTTGTTGTTGAAGGCTCGCTGGTTCGGGTTCCAGGAGGAGCTGCCCCCGGGGTAGAGCCCGTATTCGAGGTCCGCCTGGACCCAGGGGCCGGACCCGGAGCACCCGCCGAACCAGCAGCTCGAACCGAAGTAGATCGCGTCCATGGCGCCGGCGCCGTCGGCTCTTCTCGTCGTCTCGCTGTTGCCGTAGTCGAAGCAGCAGCCGCTGTTGTAGTGCGTGCCGCTGGTCACCATGTACATGCCCTCGGGCGCGCTGCCGGTGGGAACGCCCGTCAGGTGGCCGTCCCTCCAGTAGCTGTTCCCGGGATTGATGTAGAGCGAGTAGGCCTTGCTGCCGCCGACCGTCAGCGACTCCGTGGTCGCGCTCGCCGGGCTGGCGGCGCCGCCGATGCCACCGGTCCCCTGATAGGTGAGGTTGTTGCCGCGCCCGGACTGGTCGTAGAGGACGGTGATGACGCACGAGGTGCCGGCGCAGAACGAGTCCTGGGCCGCGGCGTTGGCGACGCCGCCCGTGGTCAGGACGCCGATGTTCCTGGTCGTGCTGTCGGACGAACGCCTGACCTGGTAGAGGTTGCCGGTGTACGACCGGTAGAGGGCCCGCGCCGTGCTGTGCGCGGCGATGCACGGCGTGCCACCTTCGCCGTAGATGTCGCACGGCTTGCTGGACGCCGTCGGTGTCGGTGTCGGCGTCACCGTCGGCGTCACCGTCGGCGTCACCGTCGGCGTCACCGTCGGCGTCACCGTCGGCGTCACGGTGGGTGTCACTGTCGGTGTCTGCGACGGGCTCGGCGAGCCGGTCACGCTGCCGGTGCAGGTCGTGCCGTTGAGGGCGAAGGCCGCCGGCACCGGGTTGCTGCCGTTCCAGGTGCCGTTGAAGCCGATCGCCGTGCTCGCGCCGGTGCCGAGCGTCCCGTTGTACGCGGCGTTGGTGACCGTGACCTGGGCTCCCGACTGTGTCACCGAGCCGTTCCACAGCTGGGTGATCGTCTGTCCGGCGGCGAACGACCAGGTCAGCCGCCACCCGTTGATCGGGTCGCCGATGTTGGTGATGTTGATGTTCGCGCCGAAACCACCCTGCCACTGGCTGCTCACGGTGTAGCTGACGCGGCATCCGGCCGCGGCATTGGCGACGGGTGCGGTGACCGCGGTCACCGCGGCGGCCGCGATGGCGACCCCGGCGGCGAGCCAGAGCCGTAAGCGAGGTTTCATGAGGCCTCCAGGGCCGGGGACGGTGAGGCGCCGATGTTAGCGCTCACAATTTTGCGCCCGACAATTCCGGATGCTCGGAGAGCGAGGCGCTGGTTTGTTTCGTGGAGCAAATACGAGACCGCCGGATTCCGTCAACTCCCCTCCGGCGCCGCCGGGTGCCGGCCGGCCCGGATCCCTGGTACACCGGTCGATCTGGCGTGTGGTCGCCGCTGAAAGTTTCGGGACGGCGCCGCGCGCCTCTCGCCGATCAGGATGATCGGGCGGGCGCCTGCCGTGCCGTCTGGATCACCGCCGCGCCGAGGGGGGCCAGGGTGATCTCGCCGGCGGCGGGGGTTCCGGTGAGGAGGTCGGTCCCCGGGACGGCCAGGGGGACGGTGGCCGGCAGGCCGGCGTCGTGGTTGAGGAGGAAGAGGTACTCGTGGCGCCCGTTCTCCCGGACGGCGCACTCGACGTAAGCGGGCACGCCGGGGAAGCGGCTCTCCACTCCCGCGGCGCGTACCTCGTCGAGCAGCACCTCGGCGAAGGCAGCCTCCTCCAGCAGGGTCGCGAAGTACACGACGCGGCCGGAGCCGTAAGCGTTGGCGACGACCGCGGCGCGACCTTCGAGCAGCCCGTCGGCGTAGGTCGCGAGCGCGGTCCCGGTCTCCAGGTGGATGTCGTCGCGCCACCAGGTCGCGGTCGCGGTGCGCCCGCCGGTGAACCTGACCGTGAACTCCTCTTCCGGGCGGGCCGGCCAGTACTCGTCGATCCTGGCGCCGATGAGGCCGCGGAACGCCCCCGGGTAGCCGTCGGGGCGGACGCGGTTGCACTCGTCCACCACGCCGGAGAAGAAGGACATGACGACGGTGCCGCCGTCGCGGGCGAAGGCGGTGACGGCCTCCACGCCCCGGTCGTCGATGAGGTAGGCGTTGGGGACGACCAGCACCTTGTACGGCGTGAGGTCGCTGTGCGGGGACACGACGTCGACGGCGTGGTGCCGCTCCCACAGGGGTGTGTAGTGGCGCATGACGGTGTCGGCGTAGCTGAAGTCGTTGCGGGGCAGCCCGGCGACCTCCTCCAGTCCCCACCAGCCGTTCCAGTCGAACAGGACGGCGACCTCGGCCCGCGACGTCGTCCCCGCGACGGGGGCCAGCAGCCCGGCCTCGCGGCCGAGGCCGGTGATCTCGCGGAAGGTCCGCGAGCCGGGGCCGGAGTGCGGCAGCATCGCCGAGTGGAAGCGCTCCTGGCCGCCGCGGCTGGCGCGCCACTGGAAGAACATGACCGAGTCTGCGCCGCGGGACACCGCCTGCAGCGAGCCGAGCCGCATCCGCCCCGGCTCCTTGACGACGTTGAGCTTCCACTGGCTGACGGCGCTCGCCGCCTGTTCCATGAGCATCCACGGCTGGCCGCCCTTGAGCGAGCGGAACAGGTCGTACTGGAAGGCCGCGGACACGTGCGAGTCGGGCTGGGCGGGGTCCGGGTAGATGTCCAGGGCCGCCGCGTCCTCCTCCTCGGCCCATCGCCAGTAGTCGGCGTGCCGGTAGAAGCGCATGAAGTTGGTCGCGATCGGGATGTCGTCGCGGTAGGAGCGGACGATGTCGCGCTCGGCGACGTAGCACTCCAGCAGGGCGTCGGAGGTGAAGCGCTTGAAGTCCAGGATGCGGCTGGGGTTCATCCAGGTGCGCGGGATGTTCGGCACCTCGATCTGGTCCCAGTCGGTGTAGACCTGGCTCCAGAAGCGGGTGGTCCACGCCTCGTTGAGGGTGCCGAGGTCGCCGTACCTGCGCTTGAGCCAGCGGCGGAAGGCGGCCGAGGCGGCCTCGGTGTACGCCGTGGGGCCGTACTCGTTGCTGATGTGCCACATGGCGAGCGCCGGGTGGAAGGAGTAGCGCTCGGCGAGCCGGGTGGTGATGTTCGCCGCGTACTCCCGGTAGATCGGCGAGGAGGGGTCGTAGTGCAGGCGGTTGCCGAACCCGAAGCGCTCGCCGTCCGCCATGATCGGGAAGATCTCGGGGTGCCGGTGCGTCAGCCAGACGGGCGGCGCCGCGGTCGGGGTGGCCAGGTTGACCGCGATGTCGTTGTCGTGCAGGAGGTCCATGACCACGTCCAGCCAGGCGAACTCGTACTTGCCGGGTTCGGGTTCGAGGGACGCCCAGGCGAAGACACCGAGCGAGACCACGTTCACCCCGGCCTCGCGCATGAGCCGCACGTCCTCCCACCAGACGGCGGGGTCCCACTGCTCGGGGTTGTAGTCGCCGCCGAACGCCAGGCCGCCGACCCGGCGGGTGAAGCCGTGCATGCGAGGGGTGGTCACGTGAGCGCTCCTGTGGTGATGCGGGTGCTTGCGCATGCCGAAGGACGACGAGCGGGGATGATGAAGCGATCGGCGATGCCCAGGGGAGGACCGGGCGTGATGGTCGGGCGGTCGTGGCTGGCCGTGTACGTCTGCCTCGCGTTGCTGCCTGGGATGCTAGGCAGGGCGATATCGAGCGTCAATGAGACGCGGGCGAGTCAGCCGCTCAGGCCGTTGTTGCATGGAATCGCGGGAGAATATTCGGCCGGGAGTTGCGGTAAGTTGCGGAACCCGGGCCGGGGTCGCGACGATCTCCGGAAGGGAGGTGGGGCATGGCGGCGGGACCCACCATGGCGACGGTCGCGAAGGTCGCCGGCGTCTCGGTGCCGACGGTCTCCCGGGTGCTCGCCGGAAAGCCCGACATCTCCGAGGAGACGCGCAGACGCGTCACGGAGGCGGTGCGCGTCACCGGATACGTGATCCCTAAGGAGCACAGGCGGGGACGCGGCAGGGTCATCGACCTCTTCCTCACGAGCACCGGCCCGGCGTGGGCGGGGGACCTCGTCGCCGGCGCCGAGCGTGCCGCCTTCGCCGCCGGGTGCACGCTGGCGCTCACCGTGACGAGCCATCCGCGGTTCCAGGTCGGCGAGTGGGCGCACGCGCGGCGCTCCCGGCCGTCGGACGGCATCCTGTTCGCCCTGTCGAAGGTGAGCCACGACGAGATCGCCGTGCTGGCGGAGCTGCCGGTGCCGCTCGTGCTGCTCGATCCGGTCGGCTCCAGCGACCTGGCGATCCCGACCGTCGGCGTGACCAACTGGTCCGGTGGCGCGGCGGGGACCCGGCACCTGCTCGAGATCGGCCACCGGCGCATCGGCTTCGTGGGCGGGCCGCGCGGCATGCGGTGCACGCGGGAGCGGTACGAGGGATACCTGGCCGCGCACCGGGAGTTCCGGGTCGCCCCGTATCCGGCCTGCATCCGGTACGGCGACTTCACGGTCGCGGCGGGCGCCGAGCACGGTGGAGCGTTGCTCGACCTCTCCGCCGCACCCACCGCCATCTTCGCCGGCTCGGACGTGCAGGCCGCGGGGGTGTACCAAGCCGCTCTCCGGCGAGGGTTACGCGTGCCTGACGACCTCTCCGTCGTCGGGTTCGACGACGCGGCGATCTGCGCGATGCTCGCCCCTCCGCTCACGACGGTCCGCCAGCCCATGGCGGAGATGGCGGCCGAGGCCGTGCGTCTCATCGTCCAGGAGCAGTCCCGGCGCGGATCGGCGCGGGCACGCAGGGTCGAGCTCGGGACGTCGCTCGTCGTGCGGGAGAGCACCGCCCCACCCAGGGAAGGCGGGACGCCATGAGCGTAGACAGGCCCCGGGGGAAGGCGGCGCGCCCCGGGACGGCCGTGCGGATGGTGACGGTGGCGGAGGTCGCGAACGTCTCGCAGAGCGTCGTGTCGAAGGTTCTCAACGAGCGGCCGGGGGTGTCGGACGCGGTTCGCCGGCGCGTCCTCGCGGCGGTGGGCGCGACGGGATACGAGTGGCACCGGCGCAGGCCGCGCACGGAGGCGATCGAGGTCGTGTTCGGCGCCATCGTGAACGCGGTCAACGCGCCGCTCCTGCGCGGCTTCTGGAGCATGATCCGCGACTCCCCGTTCTCCCTCACGGTGAACCACGTCGGCGCGGACCTCGGCTGGCTCGAAAACCTGATCACGCACCGGCCGAGGGGCATCGTCCTGGCGGTCTCCCCCGTCCCGCCGGAGGTCGCCGGACGGCTGGCGCTGGCCCGCATCCCGACCGTGGTCGTCGACACCATCGGCGACTCCCCGCCGGAGATGAACGCGGTGGGCGCGACCCAATGGCGCGGGGGAGCGATGGCGACCGGCCACCTCACGGGCCTCGGCCACAGACGCATCGCGCTTCTGTCGGGACCGCTCCACATGACCTGCTGCCAGGCCCGCTTCGGCGGCTACCTGGCCGCTTTGCGCGACGCCGGGATCCGCCCCGAGCGCGCGCTCCGCCGTTCGCTCCCCTTCCAGTTCCCCCCGGCGCGCCGCGCCGCGCACGCCCTGCTCGACCTGCCGGACCCGCCGACCGCGTTCGTGGCCGGCAACGACCTCCAGGCGCTCGGAGTCCTGGAGGCGTGCGTCGAGCGCGGCCTGCGCGTCCCGGAGGACGTCTCGGTCGTCGGCTACGACGACCTCGACGCCGCCGTCACCGCGGCACCCGCCCTGACGACCGTCCACCAGCCCCTCGAGGAGATGGCCGCCGAGAGCATCCGCGTGCTCAACACCGTCATCGAGGACCCGAGCCTGGCGCCGATCCGGCTGGACCTCGCCGTCGACCTCGTCATCAGGGAATCGACGAGCCCGGCCCGCGTGCGGTGACGCCCTCCGCCCCGCGGGAGCGTTCGCACCTGCGAACAGATCGGCCGGCGGGATCGAGTGTCAGCCCCAGAACCCGATGACCTGCCTGCCGAGCGACTGCTGGCCCGTCGTGTTGGCGTGGCAGCCGTCCTGAACCTCGTTGGGGCGGAGGCGGAACGTGCCGCCGTAGGTCACGTTCCGCGTGGAGTCGGCGGCGGCCTGCCTGGCGAGGTCGTCGGTCAGCTGCGGGCCGGTGGCGCCTGCCAGGAAGCAGGTCCGGTGTTGGTCAGGCTGACGTCGGCCCCGAAACCCCCCTGCCACTGCGAGCTCACCGTGTAGGTGACCCGGCACCCGGCCGCCGCGGCGTGCACGGCCGGCAGGACCGCGCCGACCGTGACGGCCGCCGCCACCGAAACAATGGCCGCGACTAATAGACGTAACCGAGATAGGCGCATCGCCTCTCCCTCAACTGTGTACTTCCATGGATTCACGATCGGATGTTGGCGCTAACAACGCCGGTTTCAGGGCATTCGGCTGAGTTTTAGGCGAGAACTCCTTTTCTCGGATTTCGAGGCGTGGATTCGTGCCTTGGCGAGGTGCGGGCGGGCCTGGCCCCCTCCGTCGACGTTCGCGGTCCGTAGCGGAACGTAGGACGATTTGATGACGGCGGTAAACGCTAGTGTCAAATGAGGGGCCGGATCTGGCTCGTGGGAGCCTTATCCGGGACTCGTGGGCATGTAACTTCCACGGACGCGCCGCTGTGATCACCGAGAGGCGCCGGCCTGCGCCCGTCAGAAAGCAGGCGGAAACTCAGCGGGAAGGGTGTAGCCGCGGTTTTGGGGAACGCCGCGTGAAGTCATCGGCCGCCCGTCACGGGCGGCCGGTACCAGGTGGGGCCGTCTCAGATGGTGCAGGCCACGCCGTTCAGGGTGAAGTTCCGCGGCGGGTCGCTCACGCCGGTGTGGATGAGGACGTAGCCGATCTCGGCCCAGCTCCCCGCGGCGATGCCGCTGGCCCAGACGGGGGCCCTCACCTGCACGATCGGCAGCGCCTGGGTGAGGGTTCCGACCCAGGCCGAGCTCACGCTCTGCCCGGCGGCGAGCTCGAACTGGAGCACCCACCCGGAGAAAGGCTCGGTCCCGGTGTTGTTGATGGTGATGCCCCCGACCCACCCCGTGGGCCACGAGCTGGCCGTGGTCAGGTCCACGTCGCAGGAGAACCTCGCCAGGGGCCCCATGGCGTGCGCGGTGCCACCCCACAGGGCGGTCGCCAGCAGCCCCGCCGTGCCGATGCCCGCGAGACGCTTGAGAAGTCGCATGGTCTGCCCTTCCGGCCGTGAGGAAGTGGACGCTCGGGGTCCGGGTCGACGTTCCGGACCGCACGTCTCACCTGCCCGGACGACCGGGCGGGAGCGGAGCGGCTTGAGCTGGATCGTCAGCCGCCCCACGCCCGCTGTCAACAGCCGCCCCTCCCCGCTTCCTCCACCCGCATTGGGGCAGCTCGGAAACGGTCCAACGACCTGAAAGTTTCAGCTCCGGCGAGCGCGGCGGGACCTTCCCCGCCCATGGCGGCGCCCCCGGACTCCCGGCCGCGCGGGACGGAACTCCGGGGGCGCCGGTGACCTCCGTTACGGTGCCGGGACCAGGCTGCCGGCGGTGTCCGGGCGGTCGACGTAGAGCTTGTCGAACTCGGCGAAGGGGGCGGAGTCGGCGAAGTTCGCGTTGACCTGGGTGCGCTCGGCGGAGCTGGGGTTGGCGTTGGTGCAGCTGACGGGGGCGCTGGAACCGGACATCAGGTCGGTGCAGCGGCCGGTGCGGCGGTCGGGGAGGCCGAGGATGTGGCCCATTTCGTGGGTGGCGATGCGCAGGGGGTAGTAGCCCTGGGCGGTCGCCTCCCTGCCCATCCAGATGGTGCCGCGGCCCAGGCCGGTGACCTGCGCGCGGGGCCAGTTGTTGTCGGCGAGCACCACGAAGTCGGCGGGCGTGCCCGCCACGAGCCGTACGTTGGTGACGCTCGCGTTCCAGACCTGTGCGGCCTGGTCCACCACGGTGCGGAACTCGGCGGCCCGGCTGGCGTCGTACCGCAGCACGCGCACCGCGACGGCGGTGTGCGCGGACGCCGGCGCGGGCGACACGGTGGCCAGGAAGGCCAGTCCCAGAAGCAGGGCCGAGAGGGAGCGGAGGAACCTTGGGAAGCGCATCGGGGTCTCCTCGGTCGGGGGTGACCACCGCGAGGCGCGCCGAAAGGATCATCGGCGGGGTGTGCCGGTGATCGACGGAGTCCTCGGGTAGGGCTCCCGCCAACGTAACCTCGGCGAGCCGCCCCGGGGATACGCCAGTTCTCCCCTACTACCGTGTTATGGACCGTCCCCCGGCGAGGGTGCCCACGGTGTCAGGGGAACGGCGCGGCGGCGGACGCCGCCGCGCCGGGGACGTGTTCAGGACCAGGCGTAGTGGATCTCGCGCTCGTAGTTGTCGTAGCCCGCGCGTGCGAAGGCGGCCGCCATAGGGGTGTTGCCGAGGTCGGTGGCGGCGCGGATGCGTGGGACGCCGGTCTCGGCGAGGATGCGGGTGCCTTCGGTGAGCAGCGCGTCGACGTAGCCGTGGCCGCGGTGGGCGGGGCGTACGCCGATGTAGGCGATGATCGCGTTGTAGCTGTTCTTCGCGGCGATGACGAAGCCCACGGGCTCGCCGCCGGGCAGGACGGCGACGCGCCACCAGTCGCGGGGGGTGGCGTACTTGGTCATCTCGTCCTCGTACTGCTCCTCCGCCGCCTGGCGGGGTGTCATGGTCAGCAGGTCGCGCCGGCTGTGCGCGTCCAGCGTGCCGTCGAGGATCTCGGTCATCAGGGCGACCAGCTCTTCCCGGCCGGTGACCGGCCGGAACGTCAGCCGCTCGTCCGGGGCCGCGAGAGCCGTGCCGGGGTTCCACTGGTAGCGCAGGCGCTCCACGAAGAGCTTGGCCCCCTGGCCCTCGACGAGCGTGACCAAGGTGTCGACGACCGGCCGTACGGCGGGGTCGTCCCGCCAGCCGCCGGGGACGAAACGCACGTACTGCGGCGGCCTGGCGCCCTCGGGGACGACCGCGGCCAGTGCCGTCTCCAGCAGCGCGCGGCCCGCGGCCTCGTGGCCTTCGGCGCAGTCGAAGACGTCGAACAGGAGGGGTTCCCGGTCACCGGGGCGGCACCACCAGCCGGCCCGGGCCACGACCCGCCCCTGGTGCAGGGCGACCCAGAGCCACTCGGGCCTGCGGCGACCGGTGCTCAGGTCGTCGGCGATCTCGTCGTTGAATGCGTAGGCAAGCTCGTTGAACAGCCCGGCCTCGTCCGCCCCGGTGATCGGGCGGACGGTCAGGCCGAGAGGGTACTGCGGTACTGCTGCGGTCAAGACGCTCTCCTTGCGAGTTAGCGCAGTGGCCGCCCCCGGGTCAGCGGTTCAGGTCCGCCCGGGAGGGCCGGCGCTCGATGGACTCACTGGTCATCGCCTGCCCTCCTTTCGTGCTCGGTGCGTGCCGCGTGGCACGGACGCTCGTGTCCGGTGCCCGAGTTCTACCCGCCGGGGCGGCGGACCCGCAACTCGATTTGCCGCTACCCGGCCGTGCTCTCCTCCGGCGCGTCCCGGGGCCCGGCGTGCTCGGGGACGCAAAGGGTGAGCGCGCCCGGCGCGACCGTCGCCTTCAGCTCGGTCGTGGCGTCGCGGTCGCCGCCGTCCAGCTCGTAGGTCAGCGCGGTGGCGAACCTCGCCGTGACCTCCCTCGCCCTGGTGATCCGGAGGAAGGGGGAGTCCTCGGAGCGGCCCGTCGCCATCGTGCCGAACACCCGCGCCCACTGGATCGGGCCCTTGGCGGTGGAGACCCCCACCTCCAGCCAGCCGTCGTCGGGACGGGCGTCGTCGAAGGCCTCGATGCCGCCGGTGATCGTGCCGACGTTGCCGAGCATCAGGCAGCTCGCCTCCTCCTTGAACCACGTCACGCCGTCGATCTCGATCTCCATCGGCACCGGCGACCCCCCGACGTGCCGGACCGCGGCCCGGAAGTACGCGAGGCGGCCGAGCTTGCCCTTGGCGGCGCCGTCGACGTCGGCCATCATCTCGGCCTCGAACCCGGCACCGGCCATGACCGCGAAGTGCTCACCGTTCAGCACCCCGAGGTCCAGCTTCCTGTGCCGCCCCTCGAAGCCGATCCGCACGCTCTCGTCGAGATCCTCCGGGACGCCCATGTTCCCCGCGAAGAGGTTCCCCGTCCCCGCCGGGAGGATGGCCATCGGCACCCCGGACCCCGCCATGGCGTCGGCGCAACGCTGCACCATCCCGTCGCCGCCCCAGACGAAGACCAGCTCGGCGCCCTTCTTCAACGCCTTCTTCGCCTTCTTCGGCGCCTTCTTGCTCTTCGGCACCTCGTACCAGAGCAGCTCGCCCACGTCGTACTCGGATAGGGCCACCCTGAGGCGGTCGAGCCCGCCGCCGAGCGTCTTCTTCTGATGCGCGATGACCGCGACCTTGGTAGGCATACCGCGACGACTACCCCGCGAATCGGCGTTGAGCGCTCCGGGCAGGGAGGTCTTTCGCGGGACGGAAGCCCGATAGCGCCCGCGCGGACGAGGGCTATACAGTTCTGGCCCGAGGCCGGACCGGAGGAGGGGGATGTCCATAACACCGCTGTCCCTGCCGCAGCCGCCTCAGAAGGCGCCTGAGTTCGGACGGGATTCGCTGATCGTCTGCGAGAGCCTGGTACGCATCTACCAGTCCGGATCGGTCGAGGTGCAGGCGCTGCAGGGGCTGGACCTGATGGTGGACGGCGGCGAGATGGTCGCCATCGTCGGGGCGTCCGGCTCGGGCAAGTCGACGTTGTTGTCCATCCTCGCCGGGATCGACGCGCCCACCGCGGGACGGGCGCGCGTCGACCGGTGGAACCTCCTGGCGATGTCCCGCGCCGACCGCGTGCACTACCGGCGGCACACCGTCGGGTTCGTCCGGCAGCAGACGGCCGCCAACCTCCTGCCCTACCTCACCGCGCGGCAGATGGTCGACCTGCCGATGACGGCGACCCGCACCCCGGCCCGCGTCCGCCGCGCCCGCGCCGCCGAGCTGCTGGACACCCTCGGCGTCGGCGACTGCGCCGACCGGCGTCCCGCGCAGCTGTCCGGCGGGCAGCAGATGCGGGTCGCCATCGCGGTGGCCCTCGCCAACGAGCCCCGGGTCCTGCTGGCCGACGAGCCGACCGGCGAGCTGGACACCGCCACCTCCGCCGAGGTCTTCGGGGCGTTGCGCAACGTCAACAAGCAGCTCGGTGTCACGGTCGTCGTGGTGACCCACGACCCCGAGGTCAGCGGCCAGGTCGAGCGGACCGTCGCGATCCGCGACGGGCGCACCAGCAGCGAGGTGCTGCGCCGCACCGCCACCCGCGACGACGGCGGCACCCACGTGATCGCCGAGGAGTACGCCGTGATGGACCGGGCCGGGCGGGTACAGGTGCCGCGCGACTACCGCGAGGCGCTGGCGATGACCAGGCGGGTGCGGCTGGCGCTGGAGGCCGACCACGTCGCGATCCGCCCCGACCTCGACGGCCGCGCATGAGCGCCGCCTCCATCACCAGGCCGCTGCTCACCGTGCGCGGCGTCCACCGGCGCTTCGGCAGCGGCCCGACCGCCGTCCACGCCCTGCGGGACGTGTCCTTCGACGTCGCCGCCGGCACCATGGTCGCCCTCGTCGGCCGGTCGGGTTCCGGCAAGACCACCCTGCTCAACGTCATCGGCGGCCTGGACCGCCCGGACGCCGGCACCGTCCACGTCGACGGCACCGACGTCACCTCCCTCGACGAGGACAGCCTGTCCCTGCTGCGGCGCGAGAAGGTCTCCTACGTGTTCCAGACGTTCGGGCTGATCCCGGTGCTGTCGGCCGCGGAGAACGTCGGCGCGCCGTTGCGCCTGGCTCGCGTCCCCCGGGTGGAGCGCGAGCGCCGGGTCGAGCTGCTGCTGGACCTGGTGGGCCTGGCCGACCACGCCGAGCAGCGTCCGGGCGAGCTGTCCGGCGGCCAGCAGCAGCGGGTGGCGATCGCCAGGGCCCTGGCCGCGTCGCCCCGGCTGCTGATCGCCGACGAGCCGACCGGGCAGCTGGACGCCGAGACGGGCCTTTCGGTGATGGCGCTGCTGCGCGGCGTGGTGGAGTCCGAGGGCGTCACGGTGCTGGTGTCCACGCACGACCCGGTGATGATCGCGCTGGCCGACCGGGTCATCCGGATCGCCGACGGGCACCTGTCCGATGGGCAGATCGACGGGCGGGAAGCCTCGTGACCGTCCCGAGCGGCCCGTGCTGAGGCTGCTCGGCCGCCGCGCCCGCGCGCAGTGGCCGCTGCTGGCGGCTCTCCTGGCGGTCGTCATGGTCGGCCCCACCCTGCTCGGCACCTGCGCCCTTCTCCTCACCCGCACCGCCGAGCGCGCCCTGGAGGCCGCCGCGTCCCGCGCCACTCCCGACGACGTCAGGGTCACCGCCTACAACGTCACCGTCCTCGGCCCCAACGCGCGATCCGTCGTCGGCGACACCCGCCGCGTGCTGACCTCCTCGCTCGCCCCGTTCGCCGTGACGACGTCCGCGCAGGCGTCGTCGGTGCTGCGGTCGCTGCCGTCGCGTGCCGTGGACGGCGGCGTCCCGGTCAGGACCTACCTGTCGGGGCTGGAACACCTGCCGTCCCGCGCCCAGCTGACCACCGGGCGCTGGCCCCGGCCCACGGCCGACGCCGCGCGACCGGCCGCGCCGATGGAGGCCGTCGTGCTGGAGTCCACCGCGCGGCTGCTCGGCCTCACCCTCGGCAGCCGCGTCCAGCTCGGCGCGGAGCTGTCCCGCGACCCGGCCCCGGCGGTCGACGTGACCGTCGTCGGCGTCGTCCGCCCGCTGCTCGGCACCGGCTGGGACCGCGACCCCCTCGCCGGCGCCGGTTACGACCTCGCCTTCAACGACGGCCGCTCCGCGGGGCCGGTCCACGCCTACGGGCCGTTCGTCGTCGACCTCGCCGACATGCTCGCCGGCGGCTCCACCATCGACCGGATGGAGGTCGTCGCCAACCCCGACCTGTCCGCTCCCACCCGCCGCGACCTCGACGCCGTCGCCGCGTCCATGCTCGGTGCCGACCGCCTGCTGGCGCGCACCCTCGGCGACCGTGTGCGGATCGAGCGCATCGCCTCCCGGCTGCCGCTGACCCTGCTCAGCGCCCGCGACCAGCAGCAGGTCACCGCCGCCACCGTGCTCGCCGTCGCCCTCCTCGGCGTCGTCCTGACCGCGACCGCCCTCGCCCTCGCCGGGCGGCTCACCGCCGGCGTGCGCGCCGACGAGACCGCCCTGCTGTCCGCCCTCGGCACCAGCAGGCGCCAGCTCGCCGCCGCCGCGACCGTCGAGGCGGTCGCGCTCGCCGCCCTCGCCGCCGCGCTCGCGATCCCCGCCTCGTCCGCCCTGCACGCCGCCCTGACCCACCTGCCGGCGATGTCGGCCGCCGGGCTGACCGCCGGCCCGGCCGTGACCGGCGTCCAGGTGCTCGCCGTCGCCGGCGGGGCGCTGGCGCTCGCGGCGCTGCTCGTCGTCCTCGCGGTCCGGCCCGCCCCCGTGGCCAGTGGCCGTCGCGACCGGCGTGAGCTGCTGGCCCGCTCCGGCGCCGACCTGCTGCTCGTGGCGTTCGCCGCCGCCGGCTGGTGGCAACTGAACGCTCAGCCCTCCGGCTCCGGCTCCCGCGCCGACGTCGTCCGCGTGCTCGCTCCGGCGCTGCTCCTCACCGCGGGCCCCGCGCTGGCGCTGCGCGTGGTGCTGCCCGCGCTGCGCGGCGTCGACCGGCTGGCCCGCCGCGCCCGCGGGCTGGTGATCCCGCTGGCCGCGTTCGAGGCCGCGCGCCGCCCGCAGGCGGTCGCCGCGGGCCTGCTGATCGGCCTGGCCTGCGCGGCGGGCACGTTCGGGATCGGCTTCGACGCCACGTGGCAGCGCTCGCAGCACGACCAGGCCGACATGTCCGTCGGCACGGACCTCGCCGTCGCCCTCGCCGCCCCGCCGGTCACCGGGCAGGGCGCGACGGTCGTCGCGGCCACCGGGGGAGCGGTCAGCCCGGCCACCGACCGCGGCATCGCGGTCGGGCAGTGGCTCGGCACCGCCGGTGACACGCCGCGGCTGGTCGCCGTCGACACCGCCCGCGCGAAGGCACTGCTGCGCGGGCGGCTGGACGACGGCCGCGACTGGGTGGCCGTGGGCGCCACCCTCGCGCCCAAGGCCCCCGTCGCCGGCGTCGCCGTCCCGGCCGGCGCCGCGCTCACCCTGACCGGGAAGGCGACCGGCCCGGCCCGGCTCGCCGTGATCCCACGGCTGCTGCTGCAGGACGCCACGGGCCTGCGGACCACCTGCGCAGGCATACCCGTCCCGCTCGACGGCAGGGCGCACCCGCTGCCGGACTGCGCGACGGCCGAAGGGCTGCGGGTGGTCGCGGTGTCCCTTCCGTTCGCGGCGGACCCGACCGGGGGCCGGGACGTCGGCATCGGTTCCTCCGGCGCCATCGACGAGTTCCCGATCAGTGTCGGCGAAAGCCGTGTCGCCGTCACGCTCACCATGCCCGGGGCCTCCGCCGCCACGGCGCCATGGACCGCCACCTCCATCGAACCCGCCTCCGGGCAGCTCGGCCAACCGGCCGTCGCCCTCACCGGCACCCCCGCCGGCGCACAGCTGAAGATGACGACGACCATCGAGCTCACCGGGCCACCCGACGCTGCCCGCACCCTCGTCGCCACCGCCTTCCCCGACCCCGGCCCGGTACCCGTCGCCGTCTCCACCCGGTTCGCCGAGGGGGTCGGCGCCGAGCGCGGCTCGCAGCTCAGCCTCACCGTCGGCACCACGCCCGTGCCGGTCACCGTCAGCGAGGTGCTTCCCGCGATCCCGTCCGCCCCGGCCGCCGCCGCCGTCCTGGCCGACCTGGACACCCTTTCCCGGTCCCTCGCCTTCAGCGGCAACCTGGATTTCCCGGCGGACGCCTGGTGGGTCGGCAATCCCACCGCCGGCGCCGCCGCGCGCGTCGACGGCCTCCACCTCGGCACCGTCACCACACGCGCCGCCGAGACCGCCCGCCTCACCGTCGACCCGCTGCGCGCCGGACTGCCCGCCGTGCTCTGGCTGCTCGTCCCCGCCGCGGCCCTGCTGCTGCTCGCCGGCGTCGTCCTGCACGTGACCTGCGACATCCAGATCCGCGCCCTCGAGGTGGCGCGGCTGCGGGGCCTCGGGATGTTCCGGCGGGAGATCCGCACCGTGCTGCTCAGCCAGCACGTCGGCATCCTGCTGCCCCTGCTCGCGGCGGGCGCGGTCGTCGGGGCGCTCGCCACCCACGTCGTCGTTCCCCTGCTCATCCGCTCCGACATCGGCGCCGCGCCCGTCCCGTCCGTCCTGCCCAACTGGCCGTGGGCGGCCGAGTCCGCCCTGCTCGCGCTGCTGCTGGCCGGGTGCGCGCTCGCGGTGACCGCCGTGGTCACCGTCCAGGCGCGCCGCGCCGACGTCGCGCACCTGCGGGTGGCGTCGTGAGGTGGCCCGCCGCCCTGCGGCCACCCGCCCTGCACTGGCCGAGCGTCCGGGGCCGTGCCCGCGCCGACGCGGGGTCCCTGCTGCTGGCCGGCGCCGTCGTCGCGGTCGTCACCCTGCTCGCCGGGGCCGTGCCGCCCTTGCTGCACGCGACCGCCGACGACGCCGTCCGGGACGCGGTCCGCCGTGCCGACGGGGCCGCCGACATCCTGGTCCGTGCCCGCTGGGAACGCGACGACGGCCCCTTCGGCGGTCGCGTCCGCGATCCCGCCCTCGCGAGCGGCATCGACGACTTCCGCGAGAGAGCCGCGGACGCGCTCGGCCCCCGCCTGCGCGCCGCGCTGCGCCCGTCCGTCGCCGTCGTCGACAGCACCACCCTCAAGATCACCAACGGTGACGCGCCGCGCAGCTTCCGGCTCACCTACCTCGCGAACGACAAGGCCGCCGGCGGCGGCCCGGCCGTGACCTGGATCGCGGGCGGCCCACCCCGCGCCTCGGTGTCCGCTTTGGACAGCCGCACCGAGATCCCCTACGCGGGACCGCCCTGGCCGGTGCAGGTCGGCCTGTCGGAGGCGGGCGCCAGTGCCCTCAACGTGCGTCCCGGCGCCCGCATCCCGCTCGTCGACGACCAGAGGCGCGTCAAGGACGTCACGGTCAGCGGCATCTTCCGGGCGGCGGACGCCACCGACCCCGCCTGGCGGCTCGCGCCCTGGCTGCTGCGTCCGGCCGCCGGCATGGACGGCCCCGGCATCACCCGGTTCGGCGGCCTGCTGTCGCCCGACTCCCTGCCCGACGCCCGCCTCGCCATGGAGCAGGACCAGCTGGAGCGCACCGCGTGGTTCGCCCCCAACCCCGGCGTGCTCACCTGGGAATCCGCCCGCGCGATCGCCGCGACCGTGGTCGCGGGCAAGGCGGCCTCAGGCTCCTCCGCCGACCTCGACAGCACGTTGAAGTGGCAGACGGGGCTCGACGCCGTGCTGCGGGACGTCGCGGTCCAGATCGACGCGGCGTCCGCGCAGGCGTCCGTCCTGCTCGCCGCCGTCCTGGTCGTCGCGATCCTGGTCCTGCTGCTCGCCGCCGACCTGCTGGTCGGCCGGCGCGCTCCGGCGCTGGCCGCCGCCAGGCAGCGGGGGGCGGCCCTGCCCGACCTCGGCGCCGAGCTGCTGCTGGAGTCCGCCGCGGTGGCGCTGCTGTCCGCCGCGGCCGGGCTCGCGCTGGCCGGCGTGCTCGGTCCGGGCGCCGCCCTCGGGTGGGTGGTCCCCGTGGTGGTCGCCGCGGTCGTCGCAGGCCCGGCGTTCGGCACGCTCGCCGCCGCTCGTGCCACCCGTGACCGGCGTGTCCCCGCCAACCGGTCCGCGCGCCGCTCGGCCCGTCACACCGGCCGGTTGCGCCGTGCCACTCTGGAGGCCGCGGTTGTGATCGCCGCGGCCGCCGCCTTCGTGGCGCTGCACCAGCGCGGGATCCTCCCGCCCCCTTCCGCCGGTGCCGTGCCCGACCCCGACGGCGGCGCGGCGCTGCCCGCGAGCGCGCCCGCTCTCGGCGTCCTCGCCGGCGCGCTCGTCCTGCTGCGGCTGCTGCCCGCCGGGACGCGCCTCGCACTGACCCGGTCCCTGCGCTCGCGCCGCCCGCTGGCGGTGTTCGGCGCCGCGCGCGCCGCCGCGACGTCCGCACGCGTGCTGCCGCTGCTGGTCATGGTGGCCTCCGTCGCGCTGGCGTCGTTCGCGTTCACCCTCGGCGCCACCGCCTATCAGGGCCTGGCGGACGGCGCGTGGCGCACCGTCGGCGCCGACGCCCGCCTCGACGTCGCTCCCGCCGCCGCGGCCTCCACACCCGCGCTCGCCCGGCGCGTCGCCGCCGCGCCGGGAGTCCGGCAGGTCCTGCCCGCGCAGGTGACCGAGAGCGCGCGCGTCGTCTCCGGCTCGTCGATCGCCGCCCCGCGCCTGGTGATCGTGGACGTCCCCGCGTACCGGCGGCTGCTGGCCGCCACCCCGCTGCCGGACACGCCCGCCCTCACCCGGCTCACCGGAGCCGTGAACGGCGCCGTCCCCGCGCTCGTGCTCTCCGGCGACGGCGACCTGCGTCCCGGTATGCGGCTGGAACTGCTCCGGGCCGGCCTGCCCTCCATCCGGCTCACCGCCGTCGGCACCGCACCCTCCGTCGGCGACGCCGCCGACGTCGTCCTCGTGGACGCCGCGACCATCGCCGCCGCCGGCATGCCCGTCGTCCCCAACACGGTGTGGATGACCGGCCCCGGAGCGGGCCGGGCCGCCGCCGCGAACGCCGCCAACGCGAAACCCGTGCTGCTCTCCGCCGTGCTGGACGCCCGCCGCGCGGCCCCGCTGACCTCGGGCCTGCTCCAACTGGCATGGGCCTCCGCCGCGACCCTGCTGGCCCTCGGACTGCTCGGTCTCGCTCTCGGTGCCGCCGCGAGCGCGCCGGACCGGTGGCAGACCCTGACCCGGCTCCGTACCCTCGGCCTGCGGCCACGGGACGCCCGCTGGGTCGCCGCCGGGGAGCTGCTGCCGCCGGTGGTGGTCGCCGCCCTGGCCGGCCCCCTGCTCGGGGTGCTGCTCGCGAACCTGACGTTCGCCCCGCTCGAACTACGCCTGCTCACCGGCCAGGCCGCCGACCCCGCTCCCGTGCTGTCGTGGTGGACACTCGGCCTGCTGACCGTCACGCCGCTGGTGGCGGTCGCGGTGGTGGTCCCCATCGAGTCGGCACGCCGCCGGCGCCGGCGCCTGGGGGAGGTACTCCGCGCGGGCGGGAGCTAGGCGGGAGTGGGCGCGCCCGGACCGGCGGCCGTCGCGCCGGGATCTACGCCCGCTGCCTGGAGCGGGCCCGGCGCCTGGACGCGTCGCCGCGCTCCAGCCACCATTCCACGATCAGCAGGGGCACCGTCCACCCGAGCCAGCCGCCGGTGCTGGCTATCGCCCAGGTGAACATGGTCTCGTCGCCCTTGAAGGTCGTCTCCAGCTGGGGGCTCAGGGCGAGGAAGAGGATGACGGACCAGACGCGGTTGGTGATGATCGAGAAGGTCAGCGCGAAGCTGCGCAGCATCCAGCGCCGGTGGTCGACATAACGCCGCTGCCGGGCCATCCGGTAGCCCGCGACGGTGCAGGTCAGCCAGAGCAGCGCCAGCATCACGTTGCTGGCCGCCATCGCCGGCCCGTACGGGGTGCCCGCACCGACGACCAGGCCCGCCAGGCCGGCCGGGAGCACGCCGCCGAAGACGTAGACCCTGCCGATGTACCGGTGCGCCACCTGGTACCGCTGCCGGAACCACGGCCATACCTGCATGAAGCAGGTCAGCATCGCGATCGACGCGAACACGACGTGCGCCACCAGCAGGGGGTAGTGCGCGGTGAACCCGGCCGGCTGCGGCACGCGGGAGGCGGCCGGGTCGCCGGTGAGGTACGGCGGCACGGAGAACGCCAGGAACATGACGGCGACGAAGCCGAGCGGCGCCATCCAGGGGCGCCGCCACCAGCGCGGGGGAGGCACGCGCCTGGCGGGCGGGTCTTCGGTGGATGAGGGGGGTGGGTTCTCCGTGGTGGTGACCATTTCGGTTCCTGTTCGGGAGGGGGATGCGTAGGTTATACGCTGGAGCGTATCTGATACGCAGTGCGTATGTAATACGCAAAGCGTGGGTGATACGCACCGCGATAGGATCGTGCCGATGAGCGAGAAGACCGGTGGCGAGCTGCCCCGCACGCTGGAAGTCCTGTGGGGACACCGCGCCGAACGCCGCGCGCGGGGCCCGGCCCAGCCGCTGAGCCTCGACCGCATCGTGGCCGCCGCCATCGCCATCGCCGACACCGACGGCCTGCCCGCCCTGTCCATGGCCCGCCTGGCCGAGCGGCTCGGCTGCGCCACCATGTCGCTGTACCGGCACGTCGCCAACAAGGACGAGCTGCGGACGTTCATGCTGGACGCCGCCCCGGGCCCGCCGCCCGACATCCCGGTCGCGCCGTCCGACTGGCGCGGCCAGCTCCATCGGTGGGCTCTGGAACTGGCCGGCGTCTACCACCGTCACCCGTGGATCCTGCAGACGACCGCCGTGGGCCCGCCGCCCCTGGAGCCGGGCCAGCTCGCCTGGATGGACGCCGGCCTGCGCACCCTCGGCGGCACCGCCCTGTCACCCCACGAGAAGATGTCCGTCCTGCTGCTGGTCATGCACTACGTCCGCGGCCACGCGCAACTCTCCACCAACGACCTGCGCACCACCCCCGATCAGCGAGAGACCCCAGCGTCGGCGTACGAAGCCATGCTCACCCGCCTGATCGACCCCACACGCTTCCCCGCCCTCGCCGAACTCCTCACCGCCGGCGTCTTCGGCGACCCCGACACCCCCCCTTCCCCGACAACCCCCACCCCCCACTTCACCTTCGGCCTAGACCGCATCCTGGACGGCATCGAAACCCTGATCCCCACCCGCCCAACCACCACGCCGCCATACAGCGAATAACCGGCCCCTGCCTGGCTCACCAAGCTCCACCGCGACGTGTCGCGCCCCGTAGCCCGCTGTTCCATTCACATCGCCCGCCCGGCTCCACACCCGCCGCACGACTCCGGTTCTCGTCGCCGTCTGGTGGTTGTGTTTACCGGCGCCGGGTCGGCGGGACGTTGTACGGCGAAGTCGGCGCCGCCGTACGGCGGGCAACCCCGCGTATGTGCGGCGCCGGTGAAATGGTCCTTGCCGAGGGCGCGCTTCGCGCGGAAGGACGCAAGGGCTGTTCTCCTGCGGGGGACACCCCCGCACCCCCGGGTCCTGCCGGGCTCACCGTGCCCCACCGCGACGCGTACCGGCGGGCCGGTGTCCCGCCGTACGACGGCGCCGACTTCGCCGTACACCGTCTCGCCGTCCCGGCGCCGGTAGGGGACGAACTCCGACCCGGGCCGTTGGGGCGGCCGCCGCATGCTCCTTGCAGAGGGCGCGCTACGCGCGGAGGTATAGGGCGCGCTACGCGCGGAGGTAGCGGGCGCGCTTCGCGCGTGAGGTACAGGCCGCGCTACGCGCGTGAGGTACAGGCCGCGCTTCGCGCGGAGGAAGCTTGTGGAAAGTACTTGACGGGGTGGAAAGTGGAAAGTACTTTCCTAAGTGGAAAGAGAGTGGAAAGAGAGGAGTTGGCATGGACGCCACCCCCGAAGATGCCGCGCATATCACTCCGGAAGACGCCGCGCGGACGCTGAGTGAGATTCGTGCTTCGCAGGCTCGGCTGATCAGGTCGCGGCCGTGGTTCCCGGCCTGGTACACCACGGGGGTCGGGCTTTACGTCACCGGGATTCAGTTCTTCACCGAGCCGGGTACCTCGGTGGGGGTGATGAGGACGGGGATCGGGGTGTTGACGGTGGCGCTGATCGGGCTGGTGCTGGCGTTGGTGCTGCTCGGGCATCAGCGTCCGCATCGGGCGCTGGTCACCTGGAGGGTTCTGGGGATCTTCGGGGCCTGGTTGGTGACGGCGCTCGTCTTGTGCTTCGTCCTCGCTCTGGCGCTCTCGGCCGTCGAGGTGCCCTACGCTCGCACCTTCGCCGCCCTCGTCATGACGGTGTACATGGCGGTCACCGGGCCGCCGGTCGCCCGGCGCATCACGCGGCGCATGGCGGCGACGATCGAGGCGGGCTGATGGGCGAGCTCGATCCGGTGATCCACGCTCCGGCCAGGCTGCGCATCATGTCGCTGCTCGCGGCGGTGGAGGAGGCCGAGTTCGCCTTCGTCCGCGACGAGGTCGAGGTCAGCGACTCGGTGATGTCCAAGCACGCCGCCGCGCTGGAGACGGCCGGCTACGTCGTCATCCGCAAGGGGCACGTCGGCAAGCGCCCCAGGACCTGGCTCAAGCTCTCCCTGGCGGGCCGCCGGGCGTACAAGGCCCACATAGACGCGCTGCGCGACATCGTCGCCCGCTCGGGGATGTCGCTGACCGGCGAGTGAGCCACCCGGCCTCCACGCCATGCCGGCGGGGTGGCCGCTGATACTTTCAATGACACCGGATGGCATCTCCACACGTCACAGCGCGCGCGAGGATTCAGGGCACCGCAACTTTCGGGGCTCAGCCTTGACGCTTTCCGTGGCCCTTCCCACACTTGGTCCCCAAGCGAGACGCGCCGCCCGGTCACCCGGTCTGTCAGCGCACCACGCTGTGGTCATCACCGGCGACCGGCGCTGCTCGGCCAGACCAGCTCCACCCGCTACCAGTGTCCGGATGGCACGATTTCGGGAGGGTCCGTGATACGGATCGCCATGGCAACCGTTCTTCTCGGCACGTCACTGGTGGCAGGGCAGGCCGCGGCCGCGCCGGTCATCACCGTGTCGGACGGCGTGCGCTACCAAGCGATCGACGGCTTCGGCGTCTCCACGGCGTTCCGCCGGGGCGAGCTGCTCCGAAACCTTTCGGCGGCGCAGCAGAACGACGTCTTCCGCCTGTGGTTCGATCGCGCCACCGGCGCCGGGCTCAGCATCCTGCGCCTGGGCATCGGCGCCTCGCCGGCCGGCGCTCCGTACGACAAGATGATCTCCATTCAGCCGCAGAACCCGGGCGGGCCCGACGCGGCACCGAGGTACGTGTGGGACGGCGACGACGGCGCGCAGGTGTGGGTGGCCAAGGCCGCGCAGTCGTACGGCGTGAAGCGGTTCTACGCCGACGCCTGGAGCGCTCCCGGGTACATGAAGGACAACAACAGCGAGAACAACGGCGGCAACCTCAGGTCCGAGTGGCGCGCGGCCTACGCCCGGTACCTGGTGCAGTTCACGAAGTTCTACGCCCAGGAAGGCGTCCCGATCACGGACCTGGGGTTCACCAACGAACCCGACTACACGGCGACCTACGAGTCCATGCGCTTCACCCCGGCCCAGGCCGCCGCCTTCGTCAAGATACTCGGCCCGCTGGCCACCGACGTGAAGCTCGCCTGCTGTGACGCCTTCGGCTGGGACCAGGCCAAGTCGTACAGCAACGCCATCGAGGCCGACGCCGAGGCCCGCCGCTGGGTGACGACCTACACGGGTCACACCTACGCCAGCCAGATAACGAGCCCGCAGCCCGGGAGCAAGCGCGCCTGGATGTCGGAGTGGACCCCCGACGGCAGCACCTGGAACGAGAACTGGGACGACGGCAGCGGCAACGACGGCTTCGCCATCGCCCAGGCCGTCCACCAGGCGCTCACCGTCGGCAACGTCAGCGCCTATGTCTACTGGCTCGGAGGCTCGCAGGGAACCACCCGGGCGCTGATCCAGATCGATCCGTCCGCGCGGACGTACCGCGTGTCCAAGCGGCTGTGGGCGATGGCGGCGTACAGCCGGTTCATCCGGCCGGACGCGGTCCGGATCGGCGCGACGTCGAGCAACTCGGCGCTGAGGGCGTCGGCGTTCCTCAACGCCGACGGCTCGAAGGTCGTCACGGTGCTCAACACCGGCAACTCGGCCGTCGCCTATGACAGCCTGCCGCCCGGCACCACCGCCTACGTCACCGACAACGCCAACTCGATGACGCCCGCCACGATCACGGGTGGGGTGGTCTCCCTCAGGCCGCGCTCGCTCACGACCGTCGTGATGGGCGGCGAGCCGACGCCGACCCCCACCCCGACCGTCACGCCCACGGTGACCCCGACCGTCACGCCCACCGTCACCCCGACCCCGACCGTGACGCCCGCGACCACGTTCCGGCTGCGTAACGAGGGGGCCGGCCGCTGTGTGGACTCCCCGAACAGCGCCAGCGCCAACGGCACCCAGCTGCAGATCTACGACTGCCACACCAACCCGAACCAGAGGTTCACCTACACCTCGGCGAGCCAGTTGCAGATCCTCGGCAAGTGCCTGGACTCCCCGACCAACGCCGGCTCGGGCACCAGGGTCCAGCTCTACGACTGCCACACCAACGCCAACCAGCGCTGGACCTTCAACTCCAACGGCACCGTCACCACCCCCGCCAACAACCTCTGCCTCAACGTCACCGGTACCGGCAACACCTCCGGCGTCACCGTCGCCACCTGCAACGGATCCGCCAACCAAAGGTGGACCCGGGCATGACCCGGCACTGAGACGGTTCACCCCTGAGCGGAAGCGGGACGGGGAGGCATAGAAAAGAGAGGATGGTGGCGTCAGAAGGAGGACATCCAATCCTCCGGAGGTGATCGTGGACGTTGCCAACGAGCGACGTTTCCGCGAGTTCGTGGCGTCGCGCTCGCCGGCACTGATGAGGCTCGGCTACCTGCTGACCGGCGGCGACCAGCACGCGGCGGAAGACCTGCTGCAGACGGTGCTGATACGCACCGCGGCGCGGTGGACGCGTATAGACGACCCAGAGCCCTACGTCCGCCGGGCCATGTACCGCCAGCAGGTGAGCTGGTGGCGCCTCGCCGCGCGGCGGCGGGAGACCGTGGTCCCCGAGGCGCCGGACATACCGGCCCGCGACGACATGAACGCCGCCGAGCTGAAGCTCGTGCTCCGGCACGCCCTCGCCAGACTGACCGCGCGCCAGCGCGCCGCGCTGGTGCTCCGCTTCTTCGCGGATCTGCCGGAGGGCGAGGTCGCCCAGGTCATGGGCTGCTCGGTCGGCACCGTCCGCAGCACGGTCCACCGCTCGCTCGCCCGGTTACGCGTCCTCGCCCCCGAACTGGCCGAACTCGACGCCCCGCGCCGCCCCCCGTTCAAGGAGGTCACCTCATGATCCCGGACTCCTTGCTGCCTGAGACGCTGGAGGACTGGGCGGCCGAAGCTCAGGTCCCGCACGGCCTGGCCGACCGGGCGCTGGCCGGCCGCGCCCCCCGCGCCCGCCGCCGTTCGATCACGATGATGCTCGCCGCCGCGGCCACCGTCGTCGTGGTGACCGTCGGCATGCTCGTCCCCCGCCTGCTCGACGGGCCGCCCGCCAGGCCGGACCCCGCGTCCCCGCGGTACCCCGTCCCCACACCGGTCGACGTCACCACCCCGGTGTCGCCGCCCACCGAGGTGACGCCCGCGGACCTGCCGGCGTCGCTGGACATCCAGACCGATCCCGAGAACTCCCCGCCGAAGAGGCTGATCACCGCCGGGCGGATCGCCGTCTCCGCCTACTACGTCTCCGGCACCGAGAAGATCGGCAAGAACAGCGACCGCGGCCACGACACCTGGTACCTGTACGACCCCCGCACCGGCACCTACGAGATGACGGACTGGTCGAACCTGGACGTCGCCCCCGGCATGAAGTACGCGGCGGTACTGGAGCGCGATCTGCCCGCCCGGCGCGTGGGCATTCTCGACATGACGACCCGGGAGCTCCGATGGGTCGCCCTGGAGCAGCCCGCGACCTACGTGTCCTGGTCCCCCGACGGCAGCAGGATCCTGGTCACGAGCTTCGACAAGGACCCGTCGATCCGCACCGGCATCAGGGACGGCGGCAACAGCTGGAGCGTGCCGCGGTTCCGTCGGCTGGGCTTCCACATCGTGGACGCCGCGTCGGCGACGGCCACCTTCCACCCGGTAGCCGGAGAGGCCATCGGCCAGCCCGAAAGCGCCCCCTTCCGGTGGAACCTGGACGGCACTCTGGTCAGCGGGCCGAACCTCACGAGGGCCATGCGGCCCACGAAGCCCGAGCAGCCGGACAGGCTCTACTACGACCTCGACGGCCGCCCGCACGACGCGCCCGAGCGCGACGTGAATCCGTCGAGCGAGGTGGACTACTCCCCCGACGGAAGGCTGTACGCCGGAGTGCTCCAGCAGAAGATCCCCGACGCCGTCCGGACGCTGTCGCCGGAGGACCTCGAAAAGCTGAGGGCACAGGGACCGAGGGGACCGGAGACCTTCGTGACCGACGTGGCCTCCGGCCAGGTGGTCGGCCGCCAGGAGATGCTGCAACTGCGCGCGTGGGCCGACGACGGCCACCTCGTCGCCCTGCAGTGCCTCGGCACGTGCCGGGACGAGTTCGACGCCCGCCTGGTGGTCGTCACTCTGGACGGCTCGAAGAGCGTCCGGCTCTCCGGCGAGATGCTCGACAGCCAGCGCCCCGGCAGCTGGCATCCGCTGCTGACCCGCCGCTGACCCCTAGCTCTTTCCAAGGAAGTCCTTGATCAGCCGGGTCACCTCGTCGAGGGCGGTCTCCAGGAGGAAATGGCCGCCCTCGAGGAGGTGGATCCGGGCGCCGGGAAGGTCGTCGGCGAAGGCGAGGGCGCCGGCCGGGCCGAAGATCTCGTCGCCCTCGCCCCAGACGGCCAGCAGGGGCGTCCGGCGTTCGCGCAGGTACGTGTGCAGGTGCGGGTAGAGCGGAGGGTTGGTGGCGTAGTCCAGGAACAGGGCCAGCTGGACGCGGTCGTTGCCGGGGCGGGACACCAGGGCGAAGTCGTGGTGCCAGGTGTCGGGGCTGACGAGGGTCTCGTCGGGTACGCCGGTGACGTACTGCCATTTGATCGCGTCCAGCGTGAGCGCCTGCCTGACCGCCCCCTCGGTCTCGGGGGTCTGCTCGCGGTGGTAGTCCCAGATGGGTGCCCAGAAGCTCGGCACGAAGCCCGCCTCGTAGCCGTTGCCGTTCTGGGTGATGATCGCCGTGATCGCGTCCGGGTCGTTCAACGCGAGCCGCCAGCCGATCGGAGCGCCGTAGTCCTGGACGTAGACGGCGTAGCGGGAGACGCCGAGCTGGTCCAGCAGGCCCTTGGTCAGTCCGGTGAGGGCGTCGAAGGTGTACTCGAACTCCTCCACGGGAGGCGCGTCGGACAGCCCGAAGCCCAGGTGGTCGGGGGCGATGACGTGGTAGTGGTCCGCCAGCGCCGGGATGAGGTCGCGGAACATGAACGAACTGGCCGGGAAGCCGTGCAGCAGCACGAGGGTGGGCGCGTCCGAGGGTCCGGCCTCCCGGTAGAACAGCCGCCTGCCCTGCACGGTCGCGTAACGGTGGTGGACGTTGACCATGGCTAACCCCTTATCTCCGCTTCAGTGGTTAGACTGAACCAGAAGGGTTGCTAACCTGTCAAACATATCTAGGGGGTTAGGGTTGATCGTGGAGGCCACACGGGAAGACGAAGACCTGCTGCTGGACGTGCTCAACAGCACCCCCGTCCTCGACGGCACGCGGCAGGATCTCCTCGCCGATCCCGCCGCCGCGCACACCTGGTTGCGGACGCGCGGCGGCGAGGGGTCCCCGCGGGAGCACGACACCGTGCGGCAGGCCAGGGACGCGTTACAGGGGGTCCTTCGCGGCGATCTCCCGGCGAGCGCCCTGGCCCCGTTCCTGGAAGGCGCCGCCTACCGTCCGGCCATGGCCGGGCAGGGTGTCGAATGGTCGCTCGACGTCCCCCCCGAGCAGGCGATGAGCGTCAGGATCATCCTGGCCTGGGACACGCTGGAGAAGACCAGGCCGGGACGGCTCAGACCCTGCGCCAACCCCGAATGCAGGCTCTTCCTCCTCGACCGCAGCAAGACCAACAAGGCCCGCTGGTGCTCCATGGCCACGTGCGGCAACCGGATGAAGGCCCGGCGCCACTACCAGCGAACCCACCCCCCGGCGGGCTGAGAGACCGGCCACACGCGGCCGCCGGTCTTCTACTGACCTGTAGCGCGAACTGACTGTCTATTTTTCGCTGACTGAGCCGGTCGGGAAAGCGTAAAGCCATACGAAAGGACGGCTCGGTCGTCGACAGGTCTCTACATGTATCGAATTGTCGGTACTTGTCACTCTCCATCTGTCTCGCTGCTCCGGCCAGGACACCCACCCGGCCGGAACCCTGACCGAAGGAGAAGACTCGTGACCCGAGTCCTCACGGCCGCCGTCGCCACGGTGGTCGCACTGGCCCTGTCCAGCGGAACCGCCCTGGCCTCTCCCGCCGATCCGGCACCCGTGGCCCCCGCCGCCGCGGACACGGTGCCCGCCGTCACCGAACGCCTCGCCGCCCAGGTCGCCGCCGCCCTGGCCGGCCGCGAGGTCCGCGACCGTGCCGTGTCGGCCACCGCCTCGGCGCCCGCGGACCTGCTGGCGCTCACCGCGGACACCGGCCTCGCCCAGGCCACCCGCACGGCCAACCAGGCCGTGCTGGCCGCCAAGGGCCTCCCCGCGAACGGCGGCTCGCTGCTGCGGCTGCGCGTCGCCACCGACGCGATGCGCACAGGCCTATCCCGCGGCGAGGTGCCGCTGGTCGCGGCCGCCCCCACCGACGACGAGGCCGCCTCGATCACCGCCTACGACCCGCTCGGCGGCAAGGTCGTCCTCGACCCGGCCAAGGCCCCCGCACGGCCGGTACTGGTGGTCGAGGTCGACGTGGCCAGGGCGCTGACCCTGGGGATCGACCTCATGCGCAGGACGCTGTCCGCCAGGGGCGTGACCGCGGCCCGGCCGCTCGCGACCGCCCGGTCCGCCGGAGGGTACTGGGCCACCAAGGTCAACGCCGTCCGGCTGTCGGACGACGAGGAGCCGTGGATCAAGGGATCCGCCGAGATCTACAGCATCGTCAGCGGCTTCGGCCTGGACGGCAAGGCCACCGTCAACATCGTCCAGATGCCGTACCTGGACAACGACGGCACGACCTACTACCCGAACCAGCTCCTGGTCCACTTCAACGGCTACAAGTACAACCTGGCCGACGTCGTGATGATGGAGGACGACGGCGACACCAACTACCAGCAGCTCGCCCAGGCCATCATCACCGCCCTGCTGACCATCGCCGACGCCGGCGTCTACATCCCCCTGGTCAACGCGATCATCGCCGCCATCCCCACGTCCTGGTGGACCGACGACCCCGACTACGTGGACTCCTGGTACACCCTGTCCACCTCCAGCGGCGGCCGCCTGAACGGCGCGAGCGGCAACGGCTGGCTGGACGTGTCCCCCTACTGGGTCTCCGAACTCTGACGGCTCCCCAGCGCCGGACCCCCGCCGGGCAGGCGGCCCGCCGGGGGTCCACAGAGGCCCGCGGCGGCCGTCCGCGACGTGACCCCCGTCCCTGGTGCGACATGCCGGGCCGGTAGCGCCGGTTACCCCCCTCATGACGACAATCGCTCTCATCGGCAGCGGGAACATCGGCGGCACCGTCGCCCGGCTGTCCATCGCCGCAGGCTACGACGTGGTACTGAGCAACTCGCGCGGCCCGGAGACATTGAAGGACCTGGTCGCCGAGCTCGGCCCGAAGGCCCGCGCCGCGACGGCCGCCGAGGCCGGCGCGGCGGGCGACCTGGTGGTCGTCAGCGTCCCGCTGCGCGCCTACCGCGACGTCCCCGTGGAGCCGCTCGCCGGCAAGCCGGTCATCGACACCAACAACTACTACCCCGACCGGGACGGGAGGTTCCCCGAGCTGGACGACGACTCGGCCACGTCCAGCGGCCTGCTCCAGCGGCACCTGCCCACGTCCAGGGTCGTCAAGGCCTTCAACAACATCTACTTCGTCCACCTGCAGAACCTCGCCCGCCCCACCGACACCGAGAACTTCTGGGAGTCCCCGGGCACCCCCGCCGGCGTCGCCACCGTCCGCGACGCCGTGGACGCCGCCAAGCACTGAGAGCACCGTTCGCGCGCGGGGCGGCCTTCGGTATTCTCCTCGCATGTCGAGCCGAGGGGCGTCGGCGAGCGCCGCCCGCCGCGCGGATGAGATGGTCGCCGAGGTACGCGACGACCCCGCCCGCCGCCTCCGCCTCGCGGCGAGGTTCTACGACCAGCGCATCGCCGGGCGGACCATCCGCTCCTACCGGCGCGCCGAGGTGGCCTTCATGCGCTGGCAGCTCCAGCGAGGCCTGCTGGCACCCCCCACCGCCCCGGCCCCCGGCAGTCCATGGTGGCGTGCCGTCAACGAATCCCTGCTCCGCGACGCCGCCGAAGCGGACCTGCTGTTCAACGGCGCGCCCGGCGAGCCCAGCTCCACCGCCGTACGGCACTGGACGGCGTTCCTGCGACGGCCGGCCCCCGAAGCCTGGTACCGCGCGCACAACGCCAGCATCGTGGCCGGGTACCTGAACCACCGCGAACTCGTCCAGCTCGAGACCCCGCTGGAACGCTTCTTCATGGACGTCGCACTACTGCGCGTCCTCTACGCGCACAGCCTGCTCATCCGCCCCAAACTGGCATTAGGACGGCTCGCCGTCCTTGGCGCACTCCTGGGCGATCCCCGCCGCCGGGGCGCCGACCTCTTCCTCTCCCTCCAGAACGTCCTCCCCGACAAATACCCCCTGGAGGACGTGCCGATCGAGACGGTCCTCGCCGAGGAGAACCCCCTCGGCCGCGTCTTCGACTACGGCATCATCGTCCCGCGCATCGGCCTGCTGTACCACCACGCCGCCACCGACCTCGACGAGCCCCGGGTGTCCACCCTCACCAGCGAACAGTGCCCCGTCTACGCCTGGCCGTACGAGTACCGGCACGTCTGGCGGACCACCCGCTCTCGGGTCGGCATAGCGGTGGTGCAGGCACTGGTCGGCCCCGCGCGCTGAGCCGCGGGCCGCCCGCCCTGGTCGCCGTCGCGCGCATCGATGCACCAGATCTGCACATAGCGGTACCGTTCGTCTGCACGGCCGGGCCCTACGCTTCCGTCCATGGGCACCCCCCAGCAGCGGCGCGTCCTCCTCGTCGAGGACGACCAGACGATCGCGAAGGCAGTCCAGCTCAGGCTGGTCGCCGAAGGATTCGACGTGCGGGTCGCCGGCGACGGCGAGAAGGCATTAGCCGCGTACGCCAAGGCCGAGCCGGACGTCGTGGTCCTCGACCGGCTGCTCCCCGGCCTGGACGGGCTGGAGGTCTGCCGGCGCATGCAGGCGGCCCGTCCCGTCCCCGTGCTCATGCTGACCGCGCTCGGCGAGGAGACCGACGTGCTGGTCGGCCTGGGCGTGGGAGCGGACGACTACATCATCAAGCCGTTCAGCATGCGGGAACTGGTCGCCCGGATCCACGCGCTGCTGCGGCGGGTGGAGCGGGCCAGCCAGCTGGCGCACGAGGACACGGTGATCCGTGTGGGCGACGTCGAGATCGACACGGCGGAGCGGCGGGTGTTCGTGCGGGGAATCGAGGCGCAGCTGACCAGAACCGAGTTCGACCTGCTCCGCACGCTCGCCGAGCGGCCGGGCCAGGTGTTCGAGCGCGAGCAACTGCTGTCGGACGTCTGGGGCTTCTCGGAGGCCGCCGCGACCAGGACGGTCGACAGCCATGTCCGCGCGCTGCGCCGCAAGCTCGGCCCCGATGTGGTCAGAACGGTGCACGGAGTCGGATACGCGCTGGTCCGTTCGTGATCGCCGCCGCCCGGAAGGAGGCACGCTAGATGAGACCGCTCGACTTCCTCGGACGGATCAAGGTCAAGCTGGCCATCGTGATCATGCTCGCCGTGGTGACGGCGTTCGTCGTGAACGAGGTCGGCATCAACGCGGGCTGGTCACGCGACGCCAGGATCGCCGTCGCGGCCGTGCTCGCGCTGATCATGGTGCAGCTCCTCGCCATGGGCATGACCCGTCCACTGCGCGAGATGGCCGCGGCCGCCCAGACGATCGCCAAGGGCCGGTACGGCCTGCGCGTCTCGGCCACGTCGAGGGACGAGGTGGGCGAGCTCGCCCGGGCGTTCAACGCGATGGCCGCCGACCTCGGCGAGGTGGACAGGCAGCGCCGCGACCTGGTGGCGAACGTCAGCCACGAGCTGAGGACGCCGATCGCCGGCCTCCAGGCCGTGCTGGAGAACGTCGTGGACGGCGTCTCCCCGCCCGACCTCGACACCTTGGGCACCGCCCTCGCCCAGACCCAGCGGCTCGGCCGCCTGACCGCCCAGCTCCTCGACCTGTCCCGGCTCGACTCCGGGGTCCGGCTGATCGAGCCCGAGGTGCTGGATCTCGCGTCCCTGTGCCGCCAGGCCGCGTCCGAGGCCGCACTCGGCCGGGACGACGTCACGGTGGTCAGCGAGGTCTCCGAGACGTTCGTCTCCGCCGATCCCGCCCTGCTCGCGCAGGTCCTGGCCAACCTGCTGGACAACGCCGTACGGCACAGCCTTCCCCGGGGGACGGTCCGGCTGGAGTCCCAGCTGAAGGGGCCGACCCTTGAGATCAGCGTGATCGATCAGGGCCCCGGCATTCCGGTGGGCGAACGGACCCGGGTCTTCGAGCGCTTCTCCCGCCTGGACGCCGGCCGCGCGACCGACGCGGGAGGCGCCGGCCTCGGGCTCGCCATCGCCAAGGAGATCGTGGAACTCCACGACGGCTCCGTCTACGTCACCGACGCACCGACGCCGGCGGGGGCCGCCGGCGCGCCGGGATGCCGGATGGTCGTCGCCCTGCCCGCCGCGATCGCGGGAACCGTCCTCCCCCCCGCTCCGGCCGACGACGACGAGGTGGGGTCCCCCGTGGACAGCCCGCTCCTGAACCCCCCGCCGGCCGCCGGCGAGATGCGTGCGAGCTCCGGGCCGGACATGGCGCCGCACGACTCCGGCACCGCGGAGCCAAGCGCACCGAGGGAGGCAAGCGTGCCGGAAGAGACCGCATCCCTGCCCGCCCCGACGAGCCCACCCGTCTCGGCCCCGGCCCCAGGACCGGATACGACGACAGGAGTCGCAATGAAAGGACCCATGGCGGAACAGGACGACTCGGCCGCCGCCGATCCACCGCAGAACGAGCCGACCCCCAGCACACCGGTAGCCACCGCTCCGGCCGGGAGTGCTCCGGCCGGGAGTCCGGCAGGGAGTGCTGCGGCTGGGAGTGCTCCGGCCGGGAGTCCGGTAGGGAGTCCTCCGGTTGGAAGCCCGGTTGGTAGTCCGGCGGGGAGTCCGGTTGGAGGTCCAGCGGGGAGTCAGCCGACCGTGAGCCATCCAGCCGTGAGCCATCCGGCCGGCGCGGTGGCGACCGGTGCCGCCCCGGTGCTCCACACCGGTGCCCACTCCGCGTCCCCGCCTGTGTACGTGCCACCGCCCCTGTTCCCCCGTCCCGATCTGCCCGGCGTGCCTCGCTGGCTCCTGCCGGCCGCGGCGTTCGTGGGTCTCGTCGCCGCCGTGGCCGTGCCGGACCCCTCGACAGGGCTGGGTCTGGTACTGACCGCGGTCGCGATGGGAGCGGCGGTCTTCCCCGCGATGCTCCCGGTGCGACGCGGCCGGCTCAACCTCTGGACGGTGGGTGCCGGCCTCCTGGCGTACGCCCTGGTGTCGGTGACGATCTTCCGGGACGCAGACTGGCTGGTAGCTCCCGCGCTGCTGCTGGCGTTCGCGATCGGGGCGCTGGCCGTGTCCGGCGCGGGGAGAGGCTGGCTGGGGGTGATCACGGGCGGAGCCTCCGTCGCTGTGTCCACGCTCCTGCTGCCCTGGTTCCTCTCCATCCCGCTGAAGCGCCTGGGGAGGAGCGGCAAGGTGCTTCCGGTGCTCGCCGGCACCGGCATCACGGTGATCTTCCTGAGCGTCTTCGGCCTGCTGTTCAGCTCGGCCGACGCCGTGTTCTCGTCGTTCGTGAGCGACCTGCTGCAGACGCCGGGCTGGGCGGACAACCTGCCCTTCCGTATCTTCCTCTTCCTGGTGTTCGCCGCCCTGGCCGCCGCGGGCGTCCTGGTGGCGCTCCGCCCCGTCGCCGAACCGGCCAGCCCCGACCTCCGGGTCCGCATCGACCGCGGCGTATGGGTGATCCCCCTGGTGGCCCTGAACCTCCTTTTCGCGTCGTTCGTGGCCGTACAGATCACCGTGCTGTTCGGCGGCAGCCGCCGTGTCCTCTCCACGGCCGGCCTGACCTACGCCGAGTACGCCAGATCGGGCTTCTTCGAACTGGTCACGGTAAGCGTCTTCGTCCTGGGAATCGTCACGGCCACAGCGGCCCTGCTACGCCCCACCCGCCCCGCCGACCGCTGGCTCCCGGCCGCCCTCCTAGGTCTCCTCTGCGCCTTCACCCTGGTCATCCTCGCCTCAGCACTCCACCGCCTGGCCCTCTACACCGACGCCTACGGCCTGTCCCGCCTGCGCGCCACCGTAGAGGTATCGATCTGGTGGCTGGCCGCGGTCTTCGTCCTGGTCCTGACCGCAGGCGCCGCACGCCTGATGATCGGCCACGCGAACTGGTTCTTCCGCTCCCTGGTCCTCCTCACCGGCCTGACCGTCTTCGCTTTCGCCGTCTGGAACCCCGACGCCCGGGTAGCCGAAACCCAGATGGCCGTCCGCGGCGTAGACCGCCTGGACCACGACTACCTCGGCTCCCTGGGATCCGAAGCGGTCCCCGCCCTGAACCGTCTCCCCGAACCAACCCGCACCTGCGTCCTCCGAGACGTGATAGCAGCGAACAACCTGAACGCCCCCGACTCCTGGAACGGCTGGAACCTAGCCCGCACCCAAGCCCGCCAAATCCTCCAAACCCACCCACTCCTACAACAAGCAACCTGCCCCACCCGCCTTTCCGACCTTGATCTCCCCGACTGATGGATCCAGAAGCAGTCATCGTGGTCGCGCTGTCACACTGCAGTTGTTCCATGTCGTGATGTCGGATGACAGACTGCTGCCTGGTATTCCGAGTACGGGAGGCTGGCGATGAGCGGGCACGATGTTGTCAGAGTCGCTGAGCAGGACATCGCCTATGTGGCGTCCGGGGGTGCCGGGCGGTCTGTCGTCTTCGTTCATGGCAATTCCGCGTCCTCTCGGACCTGGGACGCGTTGCTGACAGGCGCCTTCGGGGAGCGGTTCCGATGCCTGGCCCTTGACCTGCCCGGGCACGGGCGGTCGAGCGTCGCGGCGCGGGACGACGTCTACTCCTTGCCGGGCTACGCGGCGATCCTCACCGGCTTCATCAAAGAGCTGGGCGCCGATGACGCGGTGATAGTCGGCTGGAGCCTGGGCGGGCACATCGCCCTCGAAGCCGCCCCGAACCTGCCCGAGACCCCGGGATTCGTCGTCTTCGGCACCCCACCTGTCGCCAGCGCGGAACAACTCGGCCAGGCGTTCCTACCGAACCCGGCGCTGAACGTCACGTTCACCGCCGAGATCGACACCGAGTCGGCCCTGTCCTTCGCCAAAAGCCAGCTCGCCCCAGGATCATCCCTCCCACTCGACGAACTCGTCACCGACATCCTCGCCACCGACGGCACGGCCCGCGCCGCCCTGCTGGCCAGCATCGGCGCCGGAAACTTCGCCGACGAGATCGACATCGTGGCACACCTGCCCCAGCCGATCGCAGTACTCCACGGCGAGGCCGAACAACTGGTCAGCCTCGACTACCTACGCACCCTCACCATCCCCACCCTGTGGCGCCACGCCGTACAAGTGCTCCCGGCAGTCGGCCACTCCCCCCAGCTGGAAGCCCCGCAGGAGTTCGCCGAGATCCTCACCGAATTCATCACCGACCTCGACTGAAAACCTGCTGTGTGACCCTGGAACAGCGTGCCGTCGCAACGGTGTCGTCGGCACTGTCGGGGTTGGTCGTGGTTGTGTGGGGTAGTCGCGGCGTGCATGACGGAGTATGGAATTCATGCGTCTCACGAGCAGATCCCGCCGGCTGAGCTTCTCGGGGCGATGATTGCCGCGGAGCGGGCCGGGTTCGGCACTGCGATGTGTTCGGATCACTTCTCGCCGTGGAGTGAGCGGCAGGGGGAGTCGGCTTTCGCGTGGGCGTGGCTTGGGGCTGCGTTGCAGGCGACCGGGCTCACGTTTGGGGTGGTGAACGCGCCGGGGCAGCGGTATCACCCGGCGATCATCGCGCAGGCGATCGGGACCCTGGGGGCTATGTTTCCGGGGCGGTTCTGGGCCGCGCTCGGTAGTGGGGAGTACAGCAACGAGCACGTCACCGGTGGGGCGTGGCCGCGTAAGGAGGTTCGCGACGCTCGGCTGCGTGAGTGTGTGGACGTCATCCGGGATCTGCTCGACGGGAAGGACGTGACCCGTGACGGGCTGGTGACGGTGGACCGTGCCCGGCTGTGGACGCGGCCGGAGACGCCGCCGCCGTTGATCGGCGCGGCGGTCAGCACCGGTACGGCGGGCCGGTGCGCGGAGTGGGCGGACGGCCTGATCACGGTCAACGCGCCCGAGGACCACCTGCGTCAGATGATCGCGGCGTACCGCGACGCGGGGGGACGCGGGCCGGTCTGCCTGCAGGTTCACCTGAGCTGGGCGCCGACGGAGGCCGAGGCGGAGGCGATCGCGCACGACCAGTGGCGCAGCAACGTCTTCGGGCCGCCGATCTGCTGGGACCTGGAGCTGGTGGAGCACTTCGACGTGGTCTCCGAGCACGTGACCATGGAGCAGGTGCGCGGTGTGGTGAACGTCTCGGCGGACCTCGACCGGCACATCGACTGGCTACGCGGCTACGCGGCTCTGGGCTTCGACCGCATCTACCTGCACCACGTGGGCCAGGATCTGCTGCCGTTCATCGACACCTTCGGCGCCAAGGTGCTGCCTGTGCTGCGCTAGGGCCCGTGGCTGGGGCCGTGCCATTCGGCGAGCAGGACGGTGGCGTCGTCCTGGAGGTGGCCGCCGTGGTACTCCAATATGTTGTGGATCAGCCGGCGGAGGGTCTCCGAGATCGGTAGGCAGTCGGCGGTGTGGCGGATGACGAAGTCGACGAAACGGTCGAGGCCGAATTCGCGGCCCGTGGGGTCGCGGGCCTCGGTGATTCCGTCGGTGTAGAACAGCACGCGGTCGCCGGGCTCCAGCCGATCGTGGCACAAGGTGACGGGCAGGCCCAGGTCGAGCCCCATCGGATGGGCGGGCGGGCAGCGCAGGGGAGTGGTCCAGCGGCCGCCCCGGATCACCACCGGGGGGTGGTGGCCGCGGTTGACCCAGTTCAGCGTGCCGGTGGAGATGTCGAGATCGGCCAGGATCGCGGTGACGAAGCGGGTGGCCTGGCCGAACTGCTCGATCAGGACGCGTTCGATCGCCTCGCTGGTCTCGATCAGGTCGACGCCCCGGCGGCGGTTGTTGCGGCACGCGGCCATCGCCAGGGAGGCGGTCAGCCCGGCGGAGGCGTCATGGCCCATCGCGTCGAAGATCGCGAGGTTCGCGTGCTGATCGGTGACGGCGTAGTCGAAGGTGTCTCCGCCGATCTCGTAAGCCGGTTCGAGCATCGCGCTGATCGCCAGATGTTCGTCGGCGAAGGTCAGCGGTGGCATGAGGTTCCACTGCATCTCCGCGGCCACGTGCATCGGCCGGGTGCGCACGAGCTGGGCATAGGCGTCGCTGCGGGCACGCTTGCTCACCAGCAGGAGCCCCACCAGCGACGCCAGGGCCCGCAGTTCCTCCTCGGCCGGCTCGGCGGCGTCCCAGGCCGTGACGCGCAGTACGCCGAGCCGTTCGGTGCCGTCGAGCAGAGGCACCCACCACTGGTGCGGCCGGCCGCCGGCACCGGGCAGGGCCAGTATGCGTGCCTCCTGGAAGGCCCGCCCGGCCGACGTCGTCTCGATGCGCAGTTCGAAGGGGTCGCCCTCACCGGCTAGCTCAGGCGCGGCCAGGAGGCGGAGCACGTCCTGCTGGAGGTCGACGAGGTACACCCGCACGTCGTGGATGCCGGCCTCGGCCGCGTGTTCGCCGGCCAGCGACGGCACCTGCTCCAGTCCCGCGGCGTGACCGGCTTCGAGCAGCCCGGCGAGCATCCGCGCCGTACCGGCGCCTACCACGCCGCCGCCCGCATGTGACCACCCGCATCCGTCGATCAAGCCTCTCACCACCGGGAAAGGCGGGTTTCTTGAGCCACCGCTCAGCCCATCGAAGTCCCGTACCCCGTGGCGCCCACCGGAACACTCAGGTCATGGAGATCCTTTTCGGGCGCGATGTGATCTTCCGACGGGTGGCTCAGTGTGAGCAAGCAAACGCATGCTTGACGATCACCGTGATCCGCGATCTCTTAGATGAAGCGGCCGGGCCCGATGGAGATCTTGACGCCATCGGCGCGGCGTGTTGTGGTCTAGCTATCCATAATTTCAGGCAGGTTTAGTGGGAAATGGGGAGTCGTGAGGGTTCTCCGTCGTGTGGCCGCGATGACCGCGCTCCTGGTGAGCGTGGCCGGCATCCAAATCGTCCAGGGGGGAGCGGCGCAGGCGGTACTGCCCACCGCCGCCGTCGCGCTCGGCGACAGCTTCGTCAGTGGAGAGGGCGCGGGGAACTACCAGCCCGTCGTCGACGCCTCCGGGACGGCGCAGGCCTTCCCCGGCTGGTCGGCGCCCAACAGCAACGCCTACTTCTGTCACCGGTCGGCGAACGCCTCGTTGTTCAAGGCCTCTCTCCCCGGCATCCAGGACCGCTTCAACCTCGCGTGCTCCGGCGGCCAGCCCGCCGACGTCGCGAACCCCTCTAGCGCCCGCGCCTCGGGCCGCTCCGTCGCCTCGCAGCTCGACCAGCTGCGCGCCGTCGCCCAGACCCACGACATCGACGTCGTCCTCGTCGGCCTCGGCTCCAACAACACGCAGTTCACCTTCGGCGACGTGGCCTCGCTGTGCGCCAACCGCTTCATCGCCGACGCCTGGACGGGCTGGTGGGAGTTCTGGGCCTACCTGAACGGCGAGGTGCCGCAGGAGCCCTGCACCGTCTCCGACCTGGCCACCGACGCCGAGGTCGCCGCCGCCACCGCCGAGACCACCGCCGCCCTGCGCCAGATCCTCGACACCCTCGCCCAGGTCGACGCCGACGGCGTCCACCGTGTGGTCCTGCAGACCTACACCAACCCGATGCCGCTCGACGTCGCCGAGCAGTACCGCGACGAGGACAGCCGCACCGACACCCGCGACAAGTTCCGCGCCCTCGGCGCCGAGCGGTACGCCGCCGGCTGCCCGATCCACCGCGCGAGCCTCGCCCCCGGCCACGTGTTCTCCCAGAACCTCGGCTCCCTGGTCAGGAACGCCTACACCACGCTGGCGGCCGAACGCCCCGCGGCCGACCTGCGCGTGCTGGACGTCCAGAAGGCCTTCGACGGGGCCCGGCTCTGCGAGAACCCCGGCAGCCCGACGGGCACGCTCGCCACGCCGCTCCGGGTGCAGGACGGCCCGTCCGGCACGTTCATCACGAGCCTGTCCGGCTGGGACAAGATCGGCATCCAGCGGCTGGCGAACACCTGCGTCACCTACTTCCAGACCTGCCAGGAGTCATGGCACCCCAGCGCCGCGGGCCACACCGTCCTCGGCCAATGCCTGACCGGCGCCCTCAACGCCGCCCCCCGCACGACGGTCACCTGCGCCCGCAACGCGAACGGCACCCTCACCATCTCGTGACGTCCCTTCCGCCGGGCCGGGGTGGTGTCAGCCGGTGACCCCACCCCGCCCGGACGTGCGGAAGAACCGGCCGGCTCAGGCGGCTGAGGCTAGGCGGGCACCACGATGGGGGTTCCGGCGACCGGGTCGGGGATGATCAGGCAGGAGAGGCCGAAGACCTTTTCGACCAGTTCGGCGGTGACCACCGTGGTGGGGGGACCCTCGGCGACGACGGCGCCGCCGTCCATGGCGATGATGTGGTCGCAGAAGCGGCAGGCGAGGTTGAGGTCGTGCAGGACGGCGACGATGGTCTTGCCGGACTCGGCGTTGAGCCTGCGCAACAGCCGTAGCAGCTCCACCTGATGGTTGATGTCCAAGAACGTGGTGGGTTCGTCCAGCAGCAGCAGATCGGTGTCCTGCGCCAGTGCCATGGCGACCCAGACCCGTTGCCGCTGCCCGCCGGAGAGGGCCCGCAGCGGGCGGTCGATCAGATCGGCCGTGTCGGTCGCGGTCAGCGCACGGGTCACCGCCTCGTGGTCACGGTCGGTCCACCGGCGGAACCAGCCCTGGTGCGGGTAGCGGCCGCGGGAGACCAGGTCGGCGACGGTGATGCCGTCGGGCGCCTCGGGGGTCTGCGGCAGCAGGCCGAGCACCTTGGCCACGTCCAGCGTGCTCAGCTCGGCGAGGGCTCTGCCGTCGAGATACACGGCCCCCTCGCGTGGCTTGAGGAGCCGGGCGAGGCCGCGCAGCAGCGTCGACTTGCCGCAGGCGTTGGCGCCCACGATCGCGGTGAACTTCCCGTCGAGCACGGAGACGTCGAGGTCGGTGATGACGGCCCGGTCGTCGTAGCCCAGGGACAGGCCTTCGGCGCGGAGACGGCTCATCCGCCTGCTCCTTGTCGGTTCGTGGTGGCGAGCAGCCACAACAGGTACGGCGCGCCGACCGCGCCGGTGACCACACCGGTGGGCAGCGCGGTCGGCAGCAGATGCACGGCGACGAGGTCGGCGGTCAGCAGGACCGCCGCGCCCACCAGGGCCGCGGCGACGACGCCTCCGGTGGCGGGCCCCAGCAGCCGGTTGGCGATCGGCCCCGCGACGAGCGCGACGAAGACGAGAGGGCCGGCCACCGCGACGGCCAGCGCGACCAGGACCACGGCGGTGGCCAGCAGACCGGCGCGGGCGAGCTCGGCGGGCGCGCCGAGTCCGCGCGCGGCGTCGTCGCCGAGTTCGAGCACGCGTAGCTGCCGTTGCAGCAGCATGGCCAGGGGGAGCAGCACGACCAGCGCGCCGAGCAGGAGCCGCAGCTCGGTGTCTCCGGCCTGCCCGACGGAGCCGGTCAGCCAGTGCATCGCCTGGCGTGCCTCGTACAACTGGGCACGGGTCAGCACGAACCCGGTGAAGCCCTCGAAGAAGGCCGACACGCCGATGCCGATCAGGATGAAGCGGTAGCCGCTCACGCCGTCGCGCCAGGCGAGCAGATACATCAGCAGCGCGGCCACGACGGCCCCGCCCAGCGCGAGCCCGGTGACGGCGATCCCGCTGACGTGCAGGAACACGATTCCGGTGACGGCGGCCAGGCTCGCGCCGGAGGAGATGCCCACGAAGTCGGGTGAGGCGAGGGGGTTGCGGAGCAGGTGCTGGAAGATCGTGCCGGACGCGCCGAGGGCGAGCCCGACGGCCAGCGCGCTCGCGGCGGTCGGGAGCCGCAGGCCGAGGACGACGAAGTCGACGCTCGGGTCGTCGATCGTGCCCAGCAGCGATCCGATCACCTCGGCGGCGGAGAGGCGGATGCTCCCCACCATCATGGTCACCACGAACAGGGTGGCGACGGCCGCGGCCAGCGCGAAGGTCACCACCGCGATCCGTGCCGTGCGTCTGCGCCGCGTGGCGCCGAGGGCGTCGGAGACGGTCATTGTGGCCATGCCGGTCACACCTCCGACAGCCGGTTGTAGCGCACGATCAGGACGAAGACCGGCGCGCCGAGCACCCCGAGGACCACACCGACCTGCAGTTCCCCGGGGGCGCCCGCGACCCTGCCGAGCACGTCGCACAGCAGCAGCACGATCGGCGCCAGCAGCATCGAGTACGGCAGGATCCACCGGTGGTCCGGGCCGCAGAGCACCCGCGCGAGGTGCGGCACCACCAGTCCGATGAAGACGATCGGCCCGCAGGCCGCCGTGGCCGCCCCGGCGAGCACCGCGACGATCCCGAAGGCGACGGCCCTGGTGAGCCCGACCCGCTGGCCGAGCCCTCGCGCGACGTCCTCGCCGAGCGCGAGCCCGTTGAGCGCCCTGCCGAGGCCCAGCGCCGCGACCAGGCCCGCGAGCAGGAACGGCGCGACCCCGGTCAGGATCGGCGCGTACCGGCCGGCGAGCGAGCCGACCTGCCAGAAACGCAGCTCGTTCAGCGCGTCGACGTTGGTCATGACGATGCCCGAGGTGACGGAGCCGAGGCCGGCGGTGACCGCCGCGCCGGCCAGGGCCAGTTTGACGGGGGTGGCGCCCTCGCGGCCCAGCGACGCGATCGCGTACACCAGCAGGGTCGCGATGATCGCGCCCGCGAAGGCGAACCACACGTACACGCCCACGCCCCGGATCCCGAGGACCGTGATCGCGAAGACCACGAGGACGGCCGCGCCGGAGTTGATGCCCATGATCCCGGCGTCGGCCAGCGGATTGCGCGTGACGCCCTGCAGGATCGCGCCCGCGACGCCCAGGGCGGCGCCCACCAGGATGCCGAGGAGCGTGCGCGGCACACGCAGCTCCAGGGTCACCGTGCTGGTGATCGACCCATCGCCGCCGAGGCCGCCGAGTGCCCGCAGGACGTCGGGCAGGCCGATGTCACGCGAACCGAGGGTCACGCTGAGGAACGCCGCCGCGGCGAGCAGGACGCAGAGCGCGGCGAGCCCGAGCCCGAGGACCGGGGCCCGTCGTAGTGAGAGCGTGCTGGGCATGGAGAGGGATCAGTCGCCGAGGTTCTCGTCGGCGACCTTGATCGCCTCGGTGAGCTTGTCGACCTCGGTCGCGAAGTCGCCGAACGTGTGCAACCAGTACGCCGGCCAGGCCGCCACCGCACCGGCCTTCGCCGCCTTGATCTTGAACCAGGTGGGCTGCTTCGTGCCCCACTCGGCGTTGACCGTGGGGGTGAAGGACCTGCCGTCCCACAGGATCAGGTCCGGCTGGTACTTGTCGGCGTTCTCCCAGCTGAGGCTCTCCCAGTACGGGAAACCGGAGTCCGGCTTGTCCGGGTTGACCACCTTCAGGCCCCAGCGCTGGAAGTCCAGCAGCTCGGGGGCGTACTCCGGGTTGGCGACGTACACCTTGTCGTCGGCGGGCGACATGCCGAGGGCCGTCAGGCCGGGCTTGGCGGTGACCGCCGCCTTGAACTTCTCGACGGACTCCTCGAAGCGCTTCTTGTTCGCGGCGACCTCGGGAGCGTCCACCTTGGCGCCCAGGCTCTTGGCGAGGCTCTCGTACCCCTCGGCCAGGTCCTCGATGGACTTGCCCTGGCTGACGCCCACCACCGGGGCCAGCTCGGCGAGTTTCTTGCTCTTCTCGTCGACCCCTTCCTCCAGGCCGCTGTGCGCCTTCTCCGCCGGCCACCAGTCCGCGACGATCAGGTCCGGCCGCAGCCCGGCCGCCTTCTCCACGTCGATCTTTCCCCACTCCTGGCCGAGGATCTCGATCCCGGAGAGATCGGCGTCCTTCAGGTTGGCGTCGGTCTTGATCGGCTCGTCGGCGTAGACGCCCACCGGCTTGATGCCGAACGACATCAGCGCGGCCGCCTCACCCGCGTGCGCGATGATCCGGGTGGGGATCTTGTCGGCCTTGACCGTCTCACCGGACCCGTCGGTGAACGACCACCCGCCGGACGAGGGGGAGGGCTGTGTATCGGGGGAGTTCTGCGCGCCGCAACCGACGAGCCCAAGGCCCAAAGCCGCCACGACGAGAACCCGACGCGACGTGCGCATGCGGTGTTCCTATCTCAAATAGGGGGAAATCGCCCCTTAAGTTAGGTTAGCCTAACCAAATTTGCAAGCCCTGGACGGCGTGGCCGATCTCACGTCTAGCGCCGGGCGCATCGCGGCCTTGTCGGGGTCAAAGTGGTATTTTTGCCGCAGATAGCTGGTTTTCTACGCGAACTCGGCGGTATTTGGCGTTCGGCGGGGGCTTGGCGCGGGCGCGGTGGTCACCGGGGATCTCCCGGTGAGCGTCGTCGCGGCGGACGATCCCGCCGTCTCCGGTGAACGCGTCGATCCTCTCGCCCCCGCACGTGATCGGAAGTCGATGCCCACCGCCGCCGTCCCCCTCACCACGCCCACCCGCCAGGCACGCCTGGCACGCGCCGCCGTCGCCGCTCTGTTCCTCACCAACGGCGCCGTGTTCTTCAACGTCGTCCCGCGCTACCCGCAGATCAAGGCCGACCTCGGGGTGAGCAACGCCGTCTTCGGCACCGCGCTGGCCGGATTCCCGATCGGCGCGCTGCTGGCGGGGCTGCTCGCCGGCGCCGCGATCCGCCGGTTCCGCTCCGCGCGCGTGGCGGCCTTCGGAATCGTCGTGATGACCGTCGCGACGCTGGTCATCCCCTTCGCGCCGAACTGGATCGCGTTCGGCTGCGCGCTGTTCGTCGTGGGCGCCCTCGACGCGGTCGTCGACGTGGCGCAGAACGCCCACGGCCTGCGCGTCCAACGGCTCTACCGGCGCTCCATCCTCAACTCGCTGCACGGCGTGTGGAGCATCGGCGCGGTCCTGGGCGGCCTGATGGGCTCGGCCGCCGCCGGCCTCCGCATCCCCCTCGCGGTCCACCTGAGCATCTCCGCGGTACTGTTCAGCGTCGTCGCCGTCGTCGCCCTGCGTTTCCTGCTGCCCGGTCCCGAGGACGCCGAGCGCACCGCCGAGGCCCAGGGCCTCCCCGCCGCGGGCAGCCGCCCGGCCGCGCGCCGCTCGTTCACCGCCCCGGCCGTGCGGCTGCTCGCCGTGCTCGGCGTGCTGGCCGCCTGCGGCGCGCTCGTCGAGGACGCCGGGTCCTCCTGGGGCGCGCTCTACCTCAGCGGCGATCTGCACGCCGACGCCGCCACCGCCGGCCTGGCCGTCGTGGCACTCCAGGCCGCCATGACCATCGGACGCCTCACCGGCGACCGCGTCGTGGACCGCTTCGGCCAGCGCACCGTCGCCCGCGCCGGCGCCACCCTGGCCGCCGCCGGCATGGGCGCCGCCCTCGCCTTCCCGTCGGTCCCGACCGCCCTGGCAGGCTTCGCCCTGGCCGGCCTCGGCTTCGCCACCCTGGTCCCCGCCGCCATGCACACCGCCGACGAACTCCCCGGCCTACCCTCCGGCACCGGCCTGACCATCGTCAGCTGGCTCCTACGCGGAGGATTCCTGCTCTCCCCACCCCTCGTCGGCTTCGTCGCCGACCTCACCAGCCTGCGCGTCGGACTGCTCTCGGTGGTGCTCGCCGGCGTCATCACCGTCGTCCTCGCCCACGCCCTGGTGAACCGCCGCCCCGCCTAGACCCGTCCTCGTCCACGCGCTTCAGGTTCTGGGACGCTGCTTCTTCCCGGCCTCCAGTAGGCCGACCATTTCGGTGATCCGCCGTGCCCGCGTCTCAGGGCGGCCTTTCGTGCCGTCGATCCAGCGCAGATACCCCCGCCGGTAGAACTGGGCGAGAGAATCGAAGAACGCCCCCGCCGCCGGGCTGGCCTCCAGCGCGGCGGCCACATCCTCGGCGAGATCGCCCCGCTGCGGGCCCTCCGGCGCCAGCACCACGGTCACCCGCACACCCGGCTCCACCCCGCACCGCACCCAGGCGGGACCGAGCAGAAAACCGCGTTCCCCGTCATGTTCGGTGATCACCGCACGAACGGCCACGCCGTTGAGCGTGCCCGCCACACGATGCACCGCCTTGGGTGCCCAAACCGCATCCGGATCGAACGGCACCGGCACGAATACGCGCCCCCGCCCAGCCGACCGGCTACCGGCGGTGTATCGCTGCTCCCGCACCCCCCGATACTGCCACGGCGATCGCGGTGTGACATGAGAATCACCAGCTGGAGACATGCCCCCGAGCTCGGTCCCCATTCCGGAGAGGTGAACCCGGTGTGGCGCTAGGGTGGCCGTCAGGCGAACGAGACGCACCGCGAGACCACCGCGCACGTCTCCGGCAGGTGCGCCGCTCCCGCAGTTGAGTCCTACATCCGTCTGTGAGACATCATGACCAGCACGACGACCATCGACGTGGTGGTTCTCACCATGAACGACCGGCCTGACGCCTTCCGGCACGCGATGGACTCCCTCCTCGCCCAGCAGGACGTCGAACTGCGCGTGGTCGTCGTCGGCAACGGTGTCGAGCCCGACCACGTGCCCGCGGGCGTGCGCACCGTGACGCTGGCCGTCAACGAAGGCATCCCCGCCGGCCGTAACGCCGGGGCGGAGGCGCTGGCCGGGCCGGGCCGCGGCGAGTTCCTCTTCTTCTTCGACAACGACGCCGTCCTGCCCACCGCGGACACCCTCGCCCGGCTCGTCGCCGAAGCCCGGGACCACCCCGAAGCCGCCTACATCCAGCCACGCATCGCCGACCCGCACAGCGGCGTCACCCTGCGGCGCTGGGTCCCGCGCCTGCGCGCGGGCGACGCCACCCGGCACGGCACCATCACCGTCATGGCCGAAGGCGTGGTGCTCGTGCGCCGCTCCGACTACGAGCGGGCCGGCGGCTGGCCCGGCCGGTTCTTCCTGTTCCACGAAGGCATCGACCTGAGCTGGAGACTGTGGGACCTCGGACGCACCGGCTGGTACGCGCCCGGCGTCGTCGTCCACCACCCCGCCACCGATCCCGCCCGGCACGCCGCGTTCTACCGCCTCGTCGCCCGTAACCGCGTCTGGCTCGCGTACCGCCGCCTGCCTGCCCTGTTGATCCCGGTCTACCTGGTGAGCTGGACCCTGCTCAGCGTCGCCCGGATCCGGTCGCGCGCGAACCTCGCCGTCTGGTTCGCCGGGCTGTGGGAGGGCATGAAGGGTGGCCACGGGGCGCGCCGGCCGATGTCCTGGGGCACGGTGGTGCGGCTGACCGTCGCGGGGCGCCCGCCGATCGTGTGACTGTTCGTGGGACGGCCGGCGCGCGGCCATTGACGCGGCCGGTTATCGATCGACTTCGGTGGGGACGCCGTTCGTGACCCGCAGGAACTCCAGCTTTTCCGCGTCGGCGGAACCCGCGGCCACTGTGTAGACGACGAGCCGGACGTCGCAGCCGGGGACGGTGAGCACGTCGCAGTCGCATGTCACCTCGCCGACCTGGGGATGCACGATGGTCTTGCGGGCCGAGACGTGCCGGCCGACCGCGCCCTCGTCCCACAGCCGGGCGAACTCCCCGCTGATGGAGCGCAGGTCTGTGACGAGGTCGATCAGTCCGCGGTCACGTGGGTGGTCGACGAGGGCCGTGCGCAGGTCGGCGACGAGGGCGGGTTTCAGGGCGTCGCCCTCGTTGAGGACGGGCCAGGACGCGAGCCCTCTCGGCCCCAGGTCGAAGACCGCCCGCACCAGGTTCCGCTCGATCGGCGTCCGCGCGCCGGGGTCGCCGAGCAGCACCGCCCACGCGGGGGTCCAGGACAGCAGAGTCCAGTCGGCGCTGAACACGCCCACCGGGAACTCTCCGAGGCGCGCCAGCACCCGCTGGACTCCCGCCGGCACATGCGTGGAGATCGTTCCCTCCCGTGGCGGGAGGAGGCCGGCCAGCCGGAAGGCGTGATCGCGCTCCACGGGTTCCAGCTGAAGCGCCCTGGCCAGGCTCGCGACGACCTGCGCCGAAGGGCTCGTGGCGCGCCCCTGCTCCAGCCGCACCACATAGTCGACCGACAGCCCCGCGAGCTCGGCCAGTTCCTCGCGCCGCAACCCCGCCGCCCGGCGTCCGGGCCGCACGGTGCGCCCGACGTCGAGGGGAGACAGCCGGTCGCGCCAGCGGCGCAACGCCGTGCCAAGGGTCTCGTCCACGAGACCATCATGCCCCGCCGGGCCGCCGTCGTGCCTGGTACTGGCTGTCCCACCGTCGCGGAGGGCACTGGTTCCGCTCTCCGCACCGCCGGAGAGTGGACACATGACCACGACGTTCATCACAGGAGCCAACAGATCCCTCGGGTACGAGACCGCTCGCCGGTTGATCGAGGCCGGCCACACCGTCCTCGTCGGCGCCCGCGACCCCGAGCGCGGCCAGGCGGCGGCCGACGCGCTCGGTGCCCGTTTCGTCCAGATCGACGTGACCGACGACGCGTCCGTGGCCGCGGCCGCCGCCGACATCGAGGCTCACGAAGGCCTCGTCGACGTCCTCGTCAACAACGCGGGCATCCACGGGACCCACAACCCCGCCGACCAGATCACGGCCGCCGACGCCGGCGCGGTGTTCGAGGTCAACGTCGTGGGGATCGTCCGGGTGACCCACGCGTTCCTGCCCCTGCTGCGGAGGTCGGCCAACCCGGTCATCGTCAACGTGTCGAGCGGCATGGGGTCGTTCGCCGCGACCCACGACGCCGCGCGCGTCGAGTCGAGGATCGTCACGCCGCTCTACACGTCGTCGAAGGCCGCCGTGACCATGCTGACGACCCAGTACGCGAAGGCCTGGCCGGACGTGAAGGTGAACGCGGCCGACCCGGGCTACACCGCGACCGACTTCAACGGTCACAGCGGCCCGCAGACGGTGACCGAGGGAACCGACGCGATCGTCGAACTCGCCACCATTGGGCCGGACGGGCCGACCGGCACCTTCCGCGACCGTCAGGGGGCGATGGCCTGGTGACCACGTCGCCCCGGACCGGGCATGGTCCGGGGCGACGTGGTGCCGTCGTTCAGTGGTGGTGCTGTGCCGGGGCGGCTGATCGGGTGGTGCTCGAAGGCGCGAGCGCCGACTGGCCGCTGAACGCGGTGGGGCCGCGCCAGATCACCAGGCTGTCGGTGACCATGCCGCAGCAGCCGTCCGTACTGGAGACCCCCCGCAGTGTCAGCGGGTGGCTGGACGCGGTCGCGGTGAAGGTCAGGGCGAGGGTCTGCCATGGTCCGTCGGACGGGTTGGACGCGGACCAGGTGTGGTTCAGGCCGGCGATGGACACGTTGGCGGAGACCGGACCGGTGACGGCGATGTGGCGGGCGTAGCGCAGTGAGAGGCGGTACGTCGTGCCCGGGACCAGCCCGGAGACGGTGCGCTGCGCCTGGCCGTCGTCGTCGAGGTCCAGATGGTGGCCCACGTAGCCGAAGCCCGTGTGGTGGGCGGCCTGGTCGCGGGACACGGTGGCGGTCACCGACCAGGGGCCGAAGCCGCCGCCGGGGGCGTACTCGATCCAGCCGCCGTAGTCGGCCTTGTCGCCGCCCTCCATGCCGTCGACGAGCAGCGGCGCGAGCGCGGGGACCCCGGTCGGCACGATCGTCAGATCGTCCACGATCATGCCGTCCGCCGCCGAGGGGCTGGAGACTCCGCGCACGGTCAGCGTGTGCGAGGCGGCCGTGGCGGTGAACGATTTGGAGAGCAGGCCGAAGCCGCTTCCGGACTGGTTCGCCGCCGACCAGTTGCTGTCGAGGTCCGCGATCGCCACGTTGGCCGAGACCGTGCCGGTGACCGCCCGGGAGCGCGCGTACCTGAGCGTCAGCGTGTACGTGGTGCCCGGCGTGAGGCCGGTGACGGTGCGCCGCACCTGCCCGTTGTCCTCCAGGTCGATGTGGTGACCGGTGCCGCCGAGGCCGCCGTGCGCGGCCGCCTGGTCGCGGGAGAGCCCGTTCGTCACCGTCCACGGGCCGAAGGTGCCGCCCGTCGAGTAAGCGATGGAGCCGCCGGAGGGGGCCACGGCACCGTCCTCGAACGGGTCGAACACCTTCGCCGGGGCGCCGCTGCCGCCGGGAGGGTTGATGTTGACCAGCTTGGCCACCGACGGCGTACCGGTGGCGTCCATCACGAACAGCAGGTACAGGCCGGGCGGCGCGACGATGGCGCTTGCGGGCGCGGTCACGCTGCGGGTGGCGCCGGTGCCGGTCATGGGGAGTTCCAGGAACCGCTGGCCGCTGTTGAACGAGTGGGTCACCGCGCTGGCCCGGACGAGCGTCGCGCGGGCGCCCGAGGCCGGCAGCCCGCTGGTCGTGACGCTGAACGCCGTGCCGTAGGTCAGCGTGGCGGGCGCGGCGGAGATCACCGGCCGGGGGGCCGGGGTGTTCCCGTCGAACAGGTACGGCGGTGAGTAGATCTGCGCGTCGAGATTGGTGACCGGGCCCGGCGCGCCGCCGCCGCCGACCAGGACCCGCCCGTCCGGCAGCAGGGTGGCGGAGGAGTGGTAGAGCCGCATCTGTGTCTCGGCGGGGAGCACGCTCCAGCTGCCGGTCTCCGGGTGCCACAGTTCCGGCTCATGCGCCACCCCCACCTCCTCGTTGTTGCCCGACGAACCACCGGTCACCAGCACGTCGCCCGTGGGCAGCACGGTCGAGGTGGCCCAGTGCCGCCCGAACGTCAGCGGCGCCGCACCGGCCACCACCGGCGTGGCGCCGTTGATGTCCACCGTGGTGGCCGCCGTCGAACCGGCTCCGCCGCCTCCATTGCTGTACGCGCCGCCGCCGACCTGGAGGATCTTCCCGGGCCGGTACATGACGGCCGTCGACGTGGCGCCGATGTTGCCGCCCGGGAAGGTGCCCGCCGCCGTGACCGCGCCGTTTCCCCGCGGGTCCAGGTAGTACATGTTCGAGCCCGTGATGCCGAAGATCTTGCCGTTGGGCGCGACCCACGAGCGCGGGTACCACCAGCGGTTCTGGTCGTCGCCGTACGCGTAGGCGCTGGTCGCGCCGTCCAGCGTGTACCAGCCCGCGCCCGGCGCGTACTTCTCCGGCGTGGGCACGCCCGGACCGTCCGGGCCCAGCAGCGAACCGCCCTCGGCGACGATCTCCCCGCTGGGCATCACGGTCGCGGTGGGGTACCACCGGGGCATGTTCATCGGCGCCTCGTCGAGGATGCCGGTCGCGGCGGAGTAACTGGTCACACCGGACGGCCCGGCGACGCTCACATCGAGGTTGTCGTCACCGCCCACGGTGAACACCACGTCGCGTATCGGGTCGTACACCTGCGCCGAACAGAATAGATCCGTGAACGTCGTATTCGCGGGTGTGACATGGGTATTCGTCGCCGGATTCCAGACGTCGAAGTTCCATTGCCCGCCCTGAACACCGCCGCCGTCCGTGCCGAATGTCATCAGTTTGCCATCCGCCGTCAACGCGCTGTTTATCGGAACAACCGGCCAGGGGAGCAGCGATCCCCATTGTCCGGTAGTATCCAGCGCGGCCGTGGCCGGCGTGGCGCTCACCAGCACCGACCCGGCGACAATCGTCGCCGTGAGCATTACGTTCCCTAATCGGAACCTCATTCGACCGACCCCCGCTCTCGTCGTGCGCTCTTGGCCTTCGGCGCGACTCTAATGAGCGATTGATACGCCGGCTGAGAGCGCGGTTGACGAATATGTCAACGGGTCCGAACCACGGTTGATCATCGACGGTGATTCCGGGTTAATATTCTGACTTCCGATCCGTGAGGCCGGTGGTCCGGTGCGCGCGCGTCACGTTAATCCTTTGCCTGCCTGGTCGGCCGCTGCCTACAGTGACGCGCATGGCATCCATGTTCTGCTGCCCCGCTTTCATCCGCATCCGCCGCGGCCGGGCTCTGGCCCGCCGGTGGACGCGGTGATCCCAGCCTGATCCCGGCCTGATCTGAGGCCGGCGCGTCTGCGGCGCGCCCAGGGCCCTTCGAGACCCGACATTCTCGAGGACCCGGAAGGGCAGTGCTGTGGCGCAGAATCTCGCGCACGGAAATTATTCACACACCCAGAAGAAGGCCAGGAGCAGCAGCGGCGGCGGCCGCACGCCCGCCGATCGGGCGCGGCGTACGTTCTCGCAGAACTTCCTGGTCGACAGGCATGCCGTCGAACTCATGGTCAGGGCCGCCGCGCCGGAAGGGCTCGTGCTGGAGCCCGGCGCGGGCGAGGGCGTGCTCACCCTCGCGCTGGCCGAGGCGGGCGCGCGTGTCGTCGGGTACGAGATCGACCCCCGGCCGGCCGGACGCCTGGCCGCGCGTACCCGCGGCGATTCCCGGATCGACGTGGTCAGGGGCGACTTCACCCGCGCCCGGGCCCCGCGCGAGCCGTTCGCCGTCGTGGGGAACATCCCGTACTCGATCACGTCGAAGATCGTCGACTGGTGCCTGCACGCGCCGTCGCTGACCTCGGCGACGCTGCTCACCCAGCGCGAGTACGCCCGCAAGCGCAGCGGCGACTACGGCCGGTGGAGCCTGGTCACGGTGCGGTCGTGGCCGTGGTTCCACTGGCGGCTCGGCGAGACGATCCGCAGGCAGGCGTTCCGCCCCGTGCCGTCGGTCGATTCGGCGATCCTGCGGATCGAGCGCAGACCCGAGCCGCTCGTGCACGGCCCGCGCTCCTACCGTGAGCTGGTCGAACTGTGCTTCGGCGGCACCGGTGGCTCGGTACGGGCCTCACTGAGGACCCGCTACGACGGGGTCGACGCGGCACTGCGGGCCGCGCAGATCCCCCGCGACGCCGTCGTCGGGTACGTCCACCCCGATCAGTGGGTGGCCCTGTGGGGCCGCCTGTGCCGATGACGCCGCCGTGACCTGGCCAGGTGTGGACTCCTCAGCTATCATCGTATATCGTCGATTATCGATGATAGCTGAGGAGGGGCCGTTGGCGCGGCCCGACGCCGAGGAGTACGCGAGCTGGTTCCGGGCGCTGGCCGACGCCACCCGCATCCAGATCGTGTCGCTGCTGGCCAGGCGCCGGGAGCCGATGAGCGTCGGTGAGATCGTGGCCGCGTCCGGGGTGGGGCAGTCGACCGTGTCCCACCACCTGAAGATCCTGGCCGAGGTCCGCTTCGTCCTGGTCGAACGGCGCGGCGCGGCGTCGTTCTACCGGATCAACGACGCCTGCGTGCGCTGCTTCCCCACCGCCGCCGACGTGGTGATGGGCAACCCGGTCCCCGCCGCCCCCACCTGCGACTGAGGAGGCCGTTCGTGGCGCATGAGGAGATCGTCGACCGCTACTCCAGGCTCGCCAGGACCGCGATGACCGGCCAGGACGTCACCGACTGCGATCCCGGCTCCTTCGGTGAGGGCTGCTTCGGCGCCGTCGGCTACGACGACACCGCCGCCCTGCCCGAGGGCGCTCTGCGCGCCAGCCTGGGCTGCGGCAACCCCGTGGCCGTCGCCGACCTGCGCCAGGGTGACACCGTGCTGGACCTCGGCTCCGGCGGCGGCATCGACGTCCTGCTGTCGGCCCGCCGCGTCGGCCCCACCGGCAAGGCCTACGGCCTGGACGCCAGCCCCGACATGCTGGAACTCGCCCGCCGCAACGCCGGGCAGGCCGGTGTCACCAACGCCGAGTTCCTGCACGGCACCATCGAACACGTGCCCCTGCCCGGCCGCACGGTCGACGTGATCATCTCCAACTGCGTCATCAACCTGTCCGACGACAAGCCCGCCACCCTGGCCGAGGCGTTCCGCGTGCTACGCCCCGGCGGCCGTTTCGGCGTCAGCGACGTCGTCACCGAGGACACCGCCACCGACGACGAACCCCGCCGCCGCACCGAGGACCGCATCGGCTGCACCGCCGGCTCCCTGACCGTCACCCAGTACCGCACCCTGCTCCTGGACGCCGGCTTCACCGGCATCACCATCACCCTGACCGCTCACCACGGCGACGGCGTCCACTCGGCCATCGTCCAGGCCACCAAGCCCCCCATCGCCGAGGGCCTCGAAATCCGCCCCATGCGCGACACCGACGCCGAGCAGGTCCTGGACGTCTACCGGATCGGCCTCGACACCGGCCACGCCAGCTTCGAGACCACGGTTCCCACCTGGGAGAACTTCACCTCCGCCAGACTCCCGCACCTCCGCTACGTCGTCACCGACACCGGGACCGGCCAGGTGGTCGCCTGGGTGGCCGCCTCCCGCGTCTCCGCGCGCCCCGTCTACGCCGGCGTCATCGAGCACAGCGTCTACGTCCACCCCGCCCACCACTCCCGCGGCATCGGCCGCGCCCTCCTGAACGCCTTCATCACCGCCAGCGAGGACGCCGGCGTCTGGACCATCCAGTCCGGCGTCTTCCCCGAGAACACCGCCAGCCTGGCCTTGCACCAGGCCGCCGGCTTCCGCGTCGTCGGCACCCGCGAACGCATCGGCTTCCATCACGGCGTCTGGCGCGACGTCCTCATGATCGAACGCCGCAGCCCCGCCGTCGGGCTCCCGGCCGGGCCGGCGACATCCCGGTCTCGTGGCGTCCGCCCATGCGCATGACCGATCGGTCCCCGGCGGGGGGTGGGACGGTGCTCACCTGGAGTGTGCCGCTCAGGTGAGGCGTCGTCCGGAGATCTGTTCGGTGTGGATCATGATGTAGTGGT